>CANJCG010000008.1 GCA_947472655.1 Actinomycetota bacterium | reverse complement strand
GCAGACCGATGGATCTGGCCCGTTTTGTCTTGGCGATAACCCTGACTTTTGCCATTGTGTTGGCTGCCTGGTTTGCGTCGAGCACGAGTGCTGGCCTTGACTCAGATCTGTCCAGCACCGCGAGTTTGCTTCCTGGCTTTGTTGTGCTCCTGCTCAATGTCATTGGTGGCATCGGCACCCTTGGCCTACCTATTGCAGCTTCAATCGCCTTGGCTGTTCGTAAGCGACTTCGTCAACTTTTCGATTCACTGCTCGCCTTATTATTCAGCGTTATTTTTTTAACGACGCTTGCAACGGTTGTTTCAAATCTTGATTCACCCCGGCTCCTGACAGCCCTTACGGGATCGGCAAGCCAAGGAGGCGCTTCAACTGCTCCCATCCTTGGCGGTCTGATCGCTTTCATCACTGTTGCTCGACTGATGAACCGTCGCCCGTGGAGCGTGCTGAGCGTCATCGTCATTGGTTCAGTGATGATCGTGACGGTGCTGAGTTCAGCAATTGCACTTGCCGGGATGCTCATTTCCATCACCATTGGCTGGGGCATCGGCCTCATCTCGCGCTACGCATTGGGCACTCCCACCTCGCGGCCTTCAGGCGTGGCGATTGCGCAGGCACTTGAACGCGGTGGCTACCCAGTGATCACCTTGCTTGCCCAAGACACCACTCGCCGTGGGCGCCGCTATCAAGCCGTCACACGCAATGGTGCAGTCATGCGCGTCACCGTGTTTGACCGTGACATGGAGGGTGCTGGAATCGTTAAGGCAGCCTGGACAGCGGTGCGTTTGCGCGAAGATCAAGCTCGCGGTCGCTTCAATATGCGTCGAGCCGTTGACCATGCAGCACTGACATCGTTTGCTGCTCAAGCTGCAGGTGCACCTGAGCCACGATTACTGATGGCATCTGAAATTAACGAAGACTCTTACCTTCTGGCGTACGAATACATCGAAGGCTCGATTCTTCGCGATGTCGATGTAGTGACCGACACTGATCTCGAGCAAACCTGGCGAGCTGTTCGCACCTTGCATGAGCATCAAATCAGTCATCGCGCCCTCGACGCCAGCAACCTGATCCGCGGCGAAGACGGTGCGATCTGGCTCGTTGGTCACGATGGCGGAGCCATAGCCGCAAGTGATGTCTCTTTGCGCATTGATCTTGCAGAGCTTCTTGTCACCTTGGCGATGTTGACGAATGTTGAACGTGCTGTGCGAACAGGGCGGACAGTGCTTGGTATTGCTGGTCTTTCACGGGCCTTACCAGCCCTGCAACCAGTGGCCCTTTCTGTACCAACCCGGCGTGAAGTTCGAAAGCACAAAGGACTCTTAGTTGAGTTACGTGACTCACTAATCGAAATTGGCACCGGTGAAGGTGTTGAGCCAATTCAACTTCAGCGCATTAAACCTAAGACTCTTGTGCTCGCCGTTGTTGGCACCGTTGCTGGGTATGTCTTACTCACTCAACTTGCTGACGTTGACCTTGTGCAGTTATTTAAGACCGCGGATTGGCGCTGGGCGGTTGCTGCTTTGCTCTTTAGCCTGATCACTTATGTCGGCGCAGCTTGGTCACTTGCAGGTTTTGTGCCAGAAAATATCCCGCTTCATCGAACGGTGATGGCTCAACTTGCTGGCGATTTCGCAACATTGGTTTCACCTCCAACCCTGGGTGCTGTGGCAATCAATATGCGCTTCCTGCAACGAGCTGGACTCAATCCTGCGCTCGCAGGAGCAAGCGTAGGTGTGTCACAAGTGATGGCTTTCATCATGCACATGCTTTTGCTTTTGGGATTCGGCTTTGCAGCTGGAACCCAGGCCGACTTCACTTTCCAACCACCCAAAGCTGTGGTGATCATCGTTGTAGTCGTCGCAGTCATCATCGTTTCACTCTTTACTATTCCGCAGGTCAGGCGTGTGACGCATGAACGAGTTGGGCCGCTCCTGCGCGAAGTTGGGCCACGCTTATTGACGGTTGCCCAGCGGCCCACGAAACTGCTTGAAGGTATCGGCGGAATCATCGTGTTGAATCTGGCTTACATCGGTGTGCTCTATGCCAGCGTTCAGGCCTTTGGCGGCAACGTCAGCCTCGCGGTGATCGCGGTGGTCTATCTCGCAGGAGCCACGATTGGCCAAGCCGCGCCTACTCCTGGCGGACTGGGTGCAGTTGAAGCAGCGCTCACTGCTGGGCTCACCGCGGCAGGGCTCGATGGCGGCGTGGCACTGTCGGCAGTCTTGCTCTACCGCTTGGTCACGTTCTGGATCCCAACGGTTCCGGGCTATTGGGCCTTCACCTGGCTCACCAAGCGTGGCGCGCTCTAAGTGCGCTCTATTAGACTGCGTTCATGACCACCCATCGCCACCTGCAGCTGACCTTTGGCCCAGAAACCGTCACCGCACCGATCGTTTACACGATGGGCAAGAACTACCAGGTCATACCTAATATTCGTCGTGCCAATATCGAACAGCACGTGGGCTGGATGGTTTTGGACCTTGAAGGCGAGCCTGCAGACCTGGATGCCGCAACTGCCTACCTCAAGGGCCTTGGAATTGAAGTTTCTTCAGCCGAAGGTGACATTGTTGCTGGCTAAAGCCAAGTTTTAGGTAAGAATGCACCCATGACTGAAAATACGAACGTTACCGTCACCACATGCGAAAACGGACCCTACGAAATCGTCGGCGAAGTTGACATCCTCGATGCCAATGGTGTCCTAATTCGACAGACCACAAAAACTTTCCTTTGTCGCTGCGGTCATTCTGCTAAGAAGCCTTACTGCGACGGATCACATAAGAAATTTGACTTCCAAGATGCAGGCCTAGCACCCGAATAGCGGGAACTCGCCCTTACTGGATGGATGTCGGAGGTTCGCGTCCCTCACAACCCACCTACGTTGGTGTATCCGAGATCTAGATACAAGTCTTAGAGGTCGTTGACGTTTGTATTCGTGCGTTGGGTGTACCGCTAAACAGCGTCAAGATAAGCAGGAATCACGATTTCGTTGTACTGCAAGAAGCCAGGTTTAAATGGCGGATCAAAACGACAGATTCGCGTTTCATCAGAGAGTGCAATATTAACTTCTGAAGCGCTTGTGCGAAGTTGTTCAGTTATCTTTCGTGATAGTTCATCAGTTGCTTTTCCACGAAATGATTTGGCAACGCATGTTTCGGTATCTAATTCGCGTAATTTGACTTGTGAATCGTTGGGATCTGGCAAGTGGCCAAAGGTGCTACCTGATGGCATGACAAACGAGACGTACCATCCAGAGGGTTCGGAGTTATCTGCTTTTTGTGCTGTGATTACGGGTGCAGTCATCGCGATTTTTTCCGACGACTTATTTCCCTTTGAAATGTAATTAAACAGCGTAGAGAAGGCGCTACTTGTTGCAGCTGAATACTGGGAAGAAACTAAGACCTCTGCGATGACGCAAGGCAGATATTCACGAAGCTCAAAATCTTCATATGTTCTTAGAACTACAAATTCTTGCCGTTTAGTCATAAATCGACCCTACTCTTACACGGCTCTTGTGTACTCACAAGTAGATGTAAAAGCAGACTTGGCCGGAGGATTTCCTGACTTCAGGTTTTAGTAGGCCGGCTTGTCTGGCTCAATCTGGGTGACCCAGGCAAGCACTCCGCCGCCAACATGCACGGCATCCGAGAAGCCTGCGCCCTTGACCACTGCCAGCGCCTCCGCTGATCGTCCGCCAAGTTTGCAATGCAAGACAATCGGCTTATCGGTTGGCAACAGCGCTAGGGCTGAACCATCAAGGAACTGACCCTTAGGAATCAAGATCGACCCAGGGATAGCAACAATCTCGTACTCCCCTGGCTCGCGCACATCGATGAGCACGAAGTCAGTCTCGCCACGTTCGCGAGAATCAAGCATGACCTTGAGATCTTTCACAGAGATTGTTGAATCCATTGCAGCTTCCGCAGCTTCTTCCGAAATCGATCCACAGAAGGCTTCGTAGTCAATGAGCTCAGTGACCGTTGGGTTCTCACCACAGATTGCACAGTTTGGATCCTTGCGGATCTTTACCTTGCGGTAGTTGATATCGAGGGCGTCATAAATCATCAATTTACCTAGCAGGGTTTCACCGATGCCTGTGATTAATTTGATTGCTTCATTGACCTGAATTGAACCGATCGAAGCACACAGCACACCTAGAACTCCACCTTCAGCACACGATGGAACCATGCCTGGTGGTGGTGGCTCTGGATACAGACAGCGGTAGCAAGGACCGTGTTCAGACCAAAACACACTGGCTTGACCATCGAAGCGATAGATCGAGCCCCACACGTATGGCTTACCAAGAAGCACGCATGCATCATTAACCAGATAACGGGTCGCGAAGTTGTCGGTTCCATCAACGATTAAGTCATATTGTGCGAATAACTCCATCACGTTTGTGGAATCCAAGCGCACTTCGTGCACGTTCACCGTCACGAGTGGATTGATTTCGCGAACCGTGTCGCGAGCACTCTCGGCTTTGGAACGCCCGATATCGCTTTGGCCGTGAATGATCTGGCGTTGCAGATTTGACTCATCAACCACATCGAATTCCACGATGCCAAGCGTTCCGACTCCGGCCGCGGCCAAATACATCAGCGAAGGACTACCAAGCCCGCCGGCGCCAACACACAAGACCTTGGCATTCTTCAGGCGCTTCTGACCAGCCATACCGACATCAGGGATGATCAGGTGGCGGCTATAACGGCGCACCTCATCGACGGTGAGTTCGACATTGGCGTC
The DNA here is from genome assembly GCA_947472655.1 of Actinomycetota bacterium. Lineage (GTDB taxonomy): Bacteria > Actinomycetota > Actinomycetes > S36-B12 > S36-B12 > UBA11398. Next base: position 19,169 of record CANJCG010000008.1, on the reverse strand, counting down.
CACCAGGGGTGGCAGGCTCACGATGACTCCATTGGGGTAGATGAAACTTCAAGCAATTCATCTATGTTAACCCTCACCCCGCAGGAGCCAAGAGCAGCATAAGTACCTGCAAAGCATCTGCAAATAACTCAGCTCGTCGCAGTAGCAGGGCAACTTCAATGCTTGGGGTTTTAAGCGCTGCGTTCACGTCCCCGATCACCCGTCTACGCTCACTCTTTAAGGCTTTAAGGAGAGGATGTCTCATGGCAACCCAGTTGAGATTTGTGCAGGTGTATGCGGCAAATCCAATTCAGGTGCGAGAGATGGTCACAAATGAGGGCTATATCAATGCTCGAGCAACAATCACCGGTGCTTTAAGCGTTGAAAGTTCATGTTCCGTTCAAGCTGATGGCACCACTGATGTAGAAATCATCCGAACCTTGCCCTCCGAAATGCCCTCACTTGCCGTTGCCATCGTGGGTGACACTTTGACCGTGACTGAGCGCCAATCGTGGAAATTGGCAACTGAAGACTCCTGCTCTTGTACATTTCGAGTTGACTTCAGTGCACCGCTCACGTTTCTAGGGATCGCAACCATGACTTACGACGGTGCACACACCAGTGTTGTCACCGAAGGCGAATTCAAGGCTTCGATTCCTTTTTTCGGCGGAAAAGTTGAGAACTTGGCATATGAGCAAACGCGGCGCTACCTAGCAAAAGAAGAAACTTTTGCAGCTGGCTGGCTCAAGAACCACGGCACGACAGACTGAATCTCAATTCACACCCATACCCGTGGCCTGACATAAGTATTACCAGTTGTAAGCACTGTCAGCCATAAGTAGTGAGTTGGAAACAATTTTTCGCTACTCCGTGCTGTAAACATAACTACATGCCTACAGCCCGGCTAAACGCAAAAATCGGCAGCAGTGCGCTTGCCGGCATTTTGTTCCTGGGCGCCGGTTTCTACACAATGACTGCGCGTAGCGCCGATGCTGCCACTCCTGCCCCCATCGCATCGACATCGGAGCCTTTACCTGCGGATACATCAGTGGCAGCCGTACCCATGCCGAGTGCTACGCCTTCCTCGCCTCATCGACCAAGGTCAGCATCGCGAACCAAGAAAGCCAAGTGGATCCCTACCTATCCAAATGATCTTCTGCATGCCGGCACAAAAAGAGTGGTCTACGACAAAGCGCTGATGACGGTCTGGCTGATCAAGGCAGATAACACGGTGGTGGGAAGGTTCCCTGTTGTCGGACGCTGGGATCGACCAAGTGCAGGCACCTACCGCGTCTTCTCAAAGAGCACGAAAGCAAATAATCCAAATTCTGGAGTGACGTTCAATCACATGGTTCGTTTCACTTATGGGCCCGATACAAAATCTCCCATTGGATTACACAGCATCCCCCGCTACTACAACGGAAAATTAATGCATTCAGTTAACCAACTTGGACTTGCGATCGCACGTGGTGGCTGCGTTCGATTATCCGAGGAGGGTGCCGCTCAGGTCTACAAGTTCACACGCGTCGGCACACTCATCGTGGTGCTGCCATCGCCGTGACGGCTTCGCATTGCCCATGATTCTAATTGCGTCCAGCGATCCTTGCGTCTCCACAACATTCGTCGTTGTCGCGTAAACCCCGTGTTTTGTAGTACTTCGTTCGTTGAAATGTCTGGCATCTCAAACATCTCTTGGGCGCACCCATAGGCACGCAAGGTAGTTATCGCTTCTTGAGCATTAACACCATCATGTGCTCGAATGGCAATCGCGACATCTTTGCCAGCCAGGTTGCGTACTAAACCCAAGGAGGTAAGCAGCCTAGAAATTCCCAGTGGAGTGGCAAGACTGATTGCCAGAACCGCATCTGCCTCACGCAGACCAGCAGCTGCGACTGAAAATCGTTGTGATTCGAAGAATTCACCGTCGGTTCCCCTTGGATCCAAACCTGCCCCGAGATCAACACAGGTGAATTCAAATGTCGAGCGGCATATTTTGAGAACATCTCTAAACGAATATGGATGGAGCTCTTCCCACCGGTCCGGATGACTCACCCCGCCGATAATTCCAATGCCGTCAGCGACATTTCGGACCACCGTGAGAAGTGAGTCATAGCGAAGCGATTTGCATTGCGCGTATCGCGCTGCAACAACAATTCCACTGGCATCTTCAACCACACCAAAGAGAAGTGTTATCGCGGGACTTGCGGTGTCAGCGTCGATGATGCAGACAGTCTTCCCAGTCACCGCAATCAATCGCGCTACGGCGAGCGCGGCTGTTGTGCGCCCTGGCGCACCGGGTGGGCCCCAGATCGAGAGAACTTGCCCTGTATTTTTTTCAGCCTTCAGCGCTTTAACGGGTTCTGGTCTGACTTCATTGGCGATTGATTCCTTCCAAGCGCCGGTTTCCCAACTTCCGCGAATTGGGGTGGTAATTTCCGTTAAGACTTCGATTAAATCTGTCAAGGTCGATTCAGGTCTCTGCGCTGTGACCACAATGAATATCCCGAGCGCACGCAATTGCTCAATGTCTGCTGGAGTTTGAGCTAGCCCAATGACTTTTCTATTACTCAACTGGAGCGTTGCTACGACTTCGCTGGTGAGTCGGGGCAATCCTGCACTCAATACTGCTGGTGTTTGCAGTTCGATCGACGCAACTGCCAAGAGCTCTGCTGCATCAAGGCATCGACGAATAATTCGCAGCGATGCACCAGCGGACAATTGAACTATTGCAGGCTCTACTGAAAGATTCGGTGCAGCCAAGATGCATGTAGCGCCACTCACTGCACCACCTCGCCATAAAATGATTGCGAGTTAAGCGGAACCAATACCAGTGACAGCTCACCTCGGGTGGCTCCAATGAGTTGTGCGGTTTGTGAATCCACCACATTGAGCACCACAGGTATTTCACCACCGACTCCAGACAGGTCCCGATCTACTTCAGCAACCCGAATATTGCTGAGGACCAGGGTTGGGATTGACGGCACTCCGTCATTTGCTTTTGGTGCACTGACCCACACATCAACGACGTCTCCCGCAGTAATCGCAACGGGAGCGCGCATCGGATCAACTGGGATAGTGACCAGTCGAGTCGTTGCTGGCAATGTCGCGCCAACTGCATTGACCGGAATTAAACCGCCTAAGGCAACGGGAAATTTCATTCGCCCTTGTGGAAATTGAGCAGCAGACAGATAGGTTGAGGCTGCATCCCCTAAGGCGAGAGTGACCGATTCAACCTCCGGGATCGAGCCGACAGCTAGATCCCGAGTGGCTCGCCAAACGTTGTTGGTCTGTTTTCCTGATGAAAGCACGAAAGCGCCGAGAAACATTGAGCCAAGAATCAGTGCCAAACCCAACCACACCCGCAGATCACGCAGTCTGCGACGCTTACTGCGAATCATCATCGCTATTTCTTGCGCAGGAACCTGACTTCTCGACGTCTTTATTGCCATGAGCTGCCTTCCGTGTGGACTCTCACCATCGAACACAAATCAAGAAAGCGCGAATGCCCATCCACAGCAATTAGGCCTGTGGATAAATAATTTAATAAAACACATTTCTTGACACAATGCCTTCGTGAATACAGCGAATTCGAGATTTATCACCCTGGCTGACGTAGCTGAGGTTTTGAATATTTCTGCCGCTCAGGCCTATGCGCTTGTTCGCAACGGCGATTTGCCGGCAATTAAAGTTGGTGGCCGGGGGCAATGGCGAATTGAATATTCACAGTTTGAGCAATACATCACCAGGATGTACCAACAGACGCGAAACTTCGTAGCAGCACACCCATTCACTACAGACAGCTAGTCGCGTATTTTGTTTGAACGAATCACACTAATGTGCTGCGCCATAAGGCTAATGGCACCCTGGTCATCACCAAACAAAGTGACAAAGTCCGAGCCGACTTCTTGAACTTTCCCGTGGATAGTAGAACTATCAGTCATGCTGCAGTGCATGGTTTCACGTGTGTGTGCACGGAGCCAGCCAGCCATCGTCAAAGATGCTGTGGCTGACGCAGTGCAAGCTTCTAAGCGAAGTCCATGCGTTATCCCTTGAATTCGTAATAACGATTGCAGGCTCACCGCCGCGACGGTGATGTCATTTTCTTGAACAATAATGACATCGGTTCCTACCTCAACTATGAGTCCAGTAACGATCGCCCCACCAACGCAACTCGCGACAATTGGCATTCGCGTATTCATCAAACCATCAGTAAGCCTCATCCGCGAGCGCTCAGCCTGAGCAATCGCCGACGCGTCAGAAAGCAGACCCCAACGCTCTTCCACGTCAATTGCAGCTTGCGCTTCCTGCCACACATCACCATTGAATGTTTGGGTTGTGCAAGCAAATCCGACGTTGTGTTTAGTTATGTGCTTTCGAAGGAAGACCATAAATATGAACAGTTACGAACCACCCGATGTATTGGCAAATCCTTTGTCCACAGGCACCCACCGTCATCCACACCCCATTGACACGAAGGATGGTGAAGCCGTAGAAATACAAACAGCAGCAAACGCAAGCAAACGCAAGCATCACCATCCCGTGACTCCCCGACCGCGGCCGAGCGGCAAGGAGCCCGCCGTGTCTACGTTGTTGGATCGATTACCCGCACCATTGCTTGCCATCGTCTTAGCCGAAGGTGATCAACTAGTACTGCCCTTAGTTTGGGAGATCGCTCCTGGAGTTGAAGCTGTTCCGCCTACTCCTCGCCACCTTCGACTTGTTGGTTCAATCGCTGCACAGGCCACTCGCCCAAATGACTTCGGTCCCGCGGTGCACACCGGCGGTTCAGCTGTTCCGCCACCCATGTGGGTTGCCCGAATGGCTCGGGCCATTGCGGAAGTTGCTTCGGGTGATCGACCACCGCAACAACTCACGAAGTGGGTCGAGAAGCGGCAACTCGCCATGTTGGCTGCGCGAGGCAAAGCGGCGCAGCGTCACCCCAGCGCCATCCACGGACGCGATGCACGAGCCGCGACCAGGTCGCTTCAACAAGTGCGCGCTATTCGGGTCTGCCCAGTAGCTCCAGGAGTAGCAGAAACCTCAGCGGTGCTCGTTGGCGAAGGTCGCGGCCGAGCAGTAGCCATGCGTTTTGAGGCCTTGCATGAAATTTGGCAGGTAACAGCGATCGCTATCGGCTAGTGATCACTTGCCGCGATTGCGATTCTCGCGTTCTAGCCGTCGGCGTTCAGCGCGGCTGGCGTTGGGATTGATCTCAACAGGGAGGTCCACAGATTCGTGTTCAACCCCGCCATCCTCGCTTGGTGCGCTGTATTCCAGATGGGTTGGTCGCGATGGCGCCAGCCCTGGAGCACTAACTTCTGTATGGGCTGCAACTTCTAATCCCTCAGCGTTGACTTCAACAAGCCCTTCGCCTGATTCTTGAACTTCAACCTGCACATTGAACAAATAGCCGACGGTTTCTTCCTTGATGCCATCCATCATGGCGTTGAACAGATCGAACCCTTCACGCTGATATTCAATCAACGGATCTTTTTGTGCCATTGCGCGCAAGCCGATGCCGTCACGCAGATAGTCCATTTCATATAAGTGTTCACGCCACTTGCGGTCCAGGACCGACAAAATCACTCGACGCTCAAGTTCGCGAGTGACCTCGTCACCCAGCGACTCTTCACGATCGTCATAGGAAGCCTGAGCATCATCAACTAATTCACGTGAAAGGAAGTCCGTGGTGAGGCCGCTGCGATCGCCGCCACCTGCTTCAATGATTTCGCCAACGGATAGTTCAATCGGATACAACTGCTTGAGCGCAGTCCAGAGTTGATCAAGATCCCAATCTTCTGGGTAGCCTGCAGCTGTTGCACCTTTCACATAACTATCAACCGTGTCTGAGATGAAACTACGCACCTGATCTTCGATGTCTTCGCCTTCAAGAACTCGTCGACGCTCTGCGTAGACAACCAGGCGCTGGCGATTCAGCACATCGTCGTACTTCAAAACATCCTTACGAATTTCGAAGTTGCGTGCTTCGACCTGGCCTTGGGCGCTTCGAATCGCGTTGCTGACCATCTTGGCTTCAATCGGCACATCATCTGGAACGTTAAAACGACGCAGGAAAGCATCGACCATGTCTGACTTGAAGAGCCGCATGAGGTCGTCTTCGAGCGACAGATAAAACTGAGAGGCGCCCGGATCACCCTGGCGTCCCGATCGTCCACGTAACTGGTTGTCAATGCGCCGCGATTCATGGCGTTCGGTGCCAAGAACATACAAACCGCCTGCAGCAATAACTTCAGCATGCTCTGCGGCAACAGCAGCAGTGGCTTGCTCCAAAGCCCCTGACCATGCTGCGTTGTAAGCATCAGGATCTTCGCTCAGCGAAAGGCCCCGTTGAGCAAGCGCGGCTGTGGCCATAGTTTCTGGGTTGCCGCCGAGCATGATGTCGGTGCCTCGGCCAGCCATGTTTGTGGAAACAGTGACAGCGCCTTTTCGACCAGCCTGCGCGACAATCTGCGCCTCACGATCATGGTACTTCGCGTTCAATACTTCATGCGGCACACCATTTTGGCGAAGCAACTTACTCAAGTTTTCAGACTTCTCAACAGATGTTGTTCCAACAAGTACCGGCTGACCAAGTGCGTGACGCCCAACAATGTCAGCAATAACTGCCTGCAATTTTGCTTCTTCTGTGCGGTAGATCGAGTCTGCTTGATCAATACGGATCATGTCTCGATTCGTAGGTATCTGTACTACGCCAAGGTTGTAAATCTGGGAGAACTCGTTGGCCTCGGTCATGGCCGTGCCTGTCATGCCCGAGAGTCGGCCATACAGACGGAAGAAGTTCTGCAACGTGACTGTTGCCAGCGTCTGGTTCTCAGCCTTAATTTCTACGCCTTCTTTGGCTTCGATCGACTGGTGCAAACCTTCGTTATAACGGCGTCCGGCCAGAATACGCCCGGTGTGCTCATCAACGATCAGAACTTCACCATCCATCACAACATAGTCGCGATCCTTTTTGAAGAGTTCTTTCGCTCGGATTGCATTGTTGAGATATCCAACGAGCGGAGTATTTACGGTGTCGTACAAATTATCAATGCCAATTTGATCTTCAACAATGTCAATAGCCGCTTCAAGTACACCGACGGTCTTCTTTTTCTCATCGATTTCGTAATCTTTATCGATCTTGAGAATGTTTGCGATGCGCGCAAATTCCGCATACCAAGTTGTGGCTTGATCAGCTGGCCCACTGATGATCAAAGGCGTACGGGCTTCGTCAATTAAGATCGAGTCAACTTCATCGACCACAGCAAAATGATGACCACGCTGGACGAGTTCTTCGCTACTCCAAGCCATGTTGTCGCGCAGGTAGTCGAAACCGAATTCGTTGTTTGTGCCGTATGTGATGTCAGCGTCGTATTGTACTTTTCGTTCGGCTGGCGTCATGTGTGACAAAATCACACCAACCTCAAGCCCTAAAAATTTATGAATTCGACCCATGCGTTCGGAGTCGCGCTCGGCCAGGTAGTCGTTGACCGTGACAACGTGCACTCCATCACCGGTGAGAGCATTGAGATATGAAGGCAAGGTGGCCACAAGCGTCTTACCCTCGCCAGTTTTCATCTCGGCAATATTTCCCGAGTGCAAGGCTGCGCCGCCCATGATCTGTACATCAAAGTGGCGCTGCCCAATAGTGCGCTTGGCTGCTTCGCGAACCGTTGCGAATGCCTCAGGCAAGAGGTCATCAAGACTCTCGCCACCGGCATAACGCTCTTTGTATTCGTCAGTGAGTGCGCGCAATTCAGCATCGCTCAAAGAGACATAGTTCTCCTCGATCGCGTTCACAGCTTCGGCAATTGCATGCAGGCGGCGAAGAGTCTTACCTTCTCCAGCACGCAGAATCTTGTCGAGCACGCCCACAGTGATGTGACCTTTCCTTCGTGGAATCCCCCTGTGGGGAAACCAGATTGAGCCTCCATCGTAGGGGACATGCCAAAAGCGGTCCTGCGGCCTGCAAGACTGCTACGTGTGTTCCCTGTGTCACGGCCCGTGGCGAACCGAATTCCGCCAACATTGACTGATGGCGTCGTTCTGCTGCGCCTGCCTGAGAGTCACGATGTTGCGATTATGGCAACTGGCTGCCAAGACCCTGAGGTTGCCCGCTGGACTAACCTGCCTAGCCCATATACCGAGCATGACGCTTCTTCGTGGACCCAAAAAGTCAACAATCCGGTGTATTGGTGGGATGAGCCGACCTGGGTTATTGCAGACACCGAGAACCGCTGGTGCGGATCAGTGGTACTTGAGTCCGAGCAGGAGGGCACTGCCCGGGTTCACTTCCTAGTTGCACCTGAATTACGAGGTAGAGGGATTGCAACTCGAGCCGTACGTCTGGCCTGTCGTTGGGGCTTTAGTTCCTTGCGCCTCAACGTGATCACTTGGCGAGCATTCATCGGCAACGAGGCTGCTCGTTCGGTGGCCCAGCAGGCCGGGTTTTCAGTCCATAACCAAATCATGAGACGTGGGCTGTCACACCGAGGCATTCTCAAGGACTGCTGGTACGCCGACCTCATGCCTGAGGATCTTGTTGATGCCAACTCAGGCCCAGTCTGGAGCGGGCCCCAATTGACTCGGCGTGAGCGCGAAGTACTCCATGCGATGGCTGCTGGTCTATCCAATCGAGAGATCGCCAGCTCGCTTGGCATAAGCGAGAACACTGTAAAGAATCACGTGCGAAGCATCCTTGAAAAACTTCCAGCGAAATCGCGGATGGAAGCAGTAGTCAAAGGTGTCCAGGAAGGCATTACCCGCTTGACCTAACGGCTCAGTGCCGTGCTTGCTATGCAGGCAATCGCATCAACGCCTACCCCTGCGGCTTCAAGAGCCCGAACGGCCTCTTGAGAGGTCGACCCAGTAGTCACGATGTCGTCGACCACTATCACTCGCTCCGGCAGCCGCGCTTTGGGTTTAACCGCGAAAGATCCGTGTACTTCACGTCGACCCTTCACTGTTTTTCCAGCGCTTCGAGATGTCTGATGCATTCTCAAAAGCAGGGGTTTTACTTCACAAGGTATTCCTCGAGCGGAAATAATTTTTGCTGCTTGTACCGCAATCTCAAAAGACGTGTCTCTTCCCCGCTTGCGCAACGATGTTCGATGTGGCGGTACAGGCACAAGGAGAAGGGGTCGAGCTGTTGAACTGGATAAGGATGCCGCCCATGCTGCCCGCGCTAACACGAAGCCCAGTTCTTTGGATAATGCACGCACTCCATGATCTTTATGAGCATTGATCATTTCTCGAATGACCGACTCGTAGGGTGCCCCAAACCATAATTCATGGTGAGCCTCGCGTTGTTGCGCCAGCCTAGGTATGAGCTCCCGACAATTTGCGCACAAGAGAGTTCCGTTTCGACTGCATGCGACACAACAACGAGAAAAAATTACGTCAGCAAAATCCTGAATCGCTCGTTGAATACCTATCGCAAAATGATTGATCACGGCCAATCTTTGAATGCCTGCTCAAAGACTTCAATGCATCGCCGTAAAGTTGTGGATAACTCGTTAGCTCGGGTATGAAGGTGACCAAGCATTGAGGCGCGAAGTCCAGGACCCTGCATCAAGTTGGTAGATCAGCCCATTCTTTGCCGAAATCAGCACGGGTAGTCCTGGTGCCGACGCGATCGAATCTGGCGAATCTGGCCCACCCTGTGCAACGAGGATGCCCAGCGCAAGGTCAAGATCAAAAACTTGCAACACTCCTGCACCTGACCGGCCGATGAAAGCCAATGAGTTTGCTCCTGACCAATCAACGTCGACTAATTCGGAAACCGATCGAGCAACCCGTTTAGGTTCAGAGATTGTTCGGGCATTCGTTTCAACATTTTGCACAATTCTGGCTAGATACAATGCAGTTTTGGATCCCAAACGCACAATGAGAGCCGCACGAGAACCATCGCGAGAAGGCACTGCTTTCAGGAGAGTTGAACCTGCTGGGAGCCCTTGAATTGGAATCGATTTCAGTGGTCCTGGAGCATCCCAAACTGCGAGCCCGCTGGCCTCATTCCAAATCCAGAGTCCACCGCTGGGATCGAATTCAAGCCATTGAACTGCACGTGTGATAGGCAGCTGCGACCAAGTGGGGCTTGAATCAACGGTGGTGCTCCACACTCGGCCAAGCACATCAATTGCCGCAAGCATCCCGCCAGTCCTATTCGACTCGACTTGAACCAGCGCTGAATTAGCAACCTTTGGGTTCCCGGCAATTCGCGCACTGCTTTGGCGAGTAAGTTGTTGAACCCCACTCCAACTCGCAACCACTGCGGTGGCTTCGGGTGCAAGACCAGAGGGGTCGATCTGAGGCCATTGATCACGCGGAATTGGATAAGGAGTGGCCGAAATCGTCAAATTTTGGCCGCCGGCCGTAATCGCTACTGCTCGTACTTCTGGAACTTGACGCATAGTCCAAACGATTTGTTGAGCCATCTGTCGTCGGGTCTCATCCGTTGCTGATCCAGCATCGGCCGTGAGATCAACGCGCGCGACGCCGCTTTCGACAGGAACATTTCTGAAGTTCAGGCCTACTCCAAGCGCAAAGGCATTTCGAACTGCGGGCGCAAGCCACTCGCTTGGCCCAGAAAGCAGCGCCTCCATAAGCCCGGTTGCTAACCCATTACCCGGAACAGCGATCATTCTGGAGTCTGGCACCAACGTATTCAATTGTGGATTGAAGTAAAAGACTGAAAGTGATCGATATGCACGTTGCATGTCGACAGTGGAAAGTTGCAGGCCTTGAGGAAGTTGTTCAATCCGCCATTGCCCTTCTTGGCGAACGAGGGAGAACTTCGCACTCAATGTGCTTACGCCTTGAGTGATCGCATAACTTCCTTTCTCGGATATCTTTCCCACAAGTGGAGCCGAGAAGAGCACAGTGGTTCCGGTCAAAGTTAACTCTGGTGTTCCTTTAAAGACTTGAACGCCAGAATCCGGCATCCAACGCGCTGCAGCTTCCGCAGTTAAGTATTCGCGTGCAACGCCATGATCATCTTCAGCTGCCGCTGAAGCATCCAAGAACCCTTGAACCACCTGTACGGCGGTCATACCCGAACGTGGCCCTTGCGGGATAACTCGAATGAATTGATCCTGCTGATCAGATCCACTTACTTCCCCCTGACGAACCGAACTATCAGTTGGAACCTGCGCCGTAACTGACCATGGCATTAGGCCACAGCCTGAAAGCGCTAGACCACTGAGAAGAAGTAAGGGCGTAAAGATGCGTCTCTTCATTACTCACCACCCGACTTAGGACCAAAACGAAATGCGTCAGTGGGCGGCTGTGGCACCGCATCGAGGAAAAGTCCCGAGGATGTTGATGATTCAATGCCGACAAAACCTTCTGGAATAAGTGGCAGCGGAGACTCTGAGAATGACCCACGAGCAATACGCGGAAGTGACAATCTAAAACATGAGCCTTGGCCGGGCTCGCCCCATGCCTCTAGCCAACCACCATGAAGTCGAGCATCTTCGAAGGCAATCGAAAGTCCAAGTCCGGTGCCTCCCATCGTGCGCGCTCGGGCTGGATCCGCGCGCCAGAATCGATTAAAAACTAGCGAGGCCTCCCCAGGTCGCAACCCAACGCCAAAATCTCGCACGGTGACCGCAGCGGCTTCCTCATCGACTGCAACAGAGACCTCAACTTTGCGTCCCTCGCTGTGTTCGATTGCATTTTCCAAGAGGTTGCGCACGATTCGATAAATGCGACGTTGATCCGCAGTAATCAGATTTACGTTCGTGACATGTTTCACTTCGACAGGAGTGTTCGTTCGAATTGCTAGCGGTTCCGCGATTTCAACAGCCCGATCGATTAAATCCGCCAGGTCCCAACTCTCAATCTCCAAAGCAGCTACACCCGCGTCAAAACGCGAAATCTCTAGAAGGTCAGTGAGTAACGCTTCAAATCTGTCGAGTTGATTTTGAAGTAGCTCCGAGGCGCGAGCTGTTATTGGATCAAAGTCAGCACGATTTTCAAACATCAAATCAGCCGCCATGCGCACTGTTGTCAGCGGTGTGCGCAACTCATGGGAGACATCGGCAACAAAGCGTTGTTGCACCCGTGAGAGTTCTTCTAATTGTTTGATCTGCTGTTGCAAGCTTGCTGCCATGTCATTGAATGTGGTGGCTAGTTGAGCAAGCTCGTCATCTCCGCGCACTGGCATTCGCTCGGAAAGTTGACCTTCAGTGAGAAGTGCCGCTGTTCGTGCAGCTTGCCGAACGGGATTCACCACCAGTCTAGTAATGATGCGCGCGATTACCGCGAGCAAGATCAACAGCAAGACGCCCGTAATGACGACCGAACTACGCACCAGATCAAGGGTCTGCTGCTCTTGGTTCAACGGAAACAAGTAGAACAAGTTGTACTCGCCAAGAGACTTGATGCGAAGTGGTGCTCCAACAATCAGTCCAGGCACGCTAGTGCCATCAATGTAATTGATTGGGCCGTATGCCCACGACTGCTCCTGTGTGTCAGCAAGTACCTTGCGAATGTTCTCACTGATACTTGTTGTTGAGACCAAATTCGTTCCACGCTCTGGAAGCAATCTCCCCGGAATCGATGCGAGGAGCAGCACGTCAAATTGCGCAGGTGATCCACTCCTAGAAGCTAGGTTCGAAACGACATCATCGACGAGAAGTGCTGGTGATGGTGCTGTAGGAGCCGCGTCTGCCGTTTCAATAACTCGTTGCGCTTCAACATGCCCTGCAGTTGCCTCGGAAAGTGCCGACTGCTGCTTTGTGTCCATCAATCCAGTCGAAACCTTGCTGAGTAATGAAAAACCCAGCACAGTGATGACAACACCCGAGGCTAAAAGTGTGATGGCCGTGATGCGCAGCAGTAAAGAACTTCGCCATTTCCTTGTGATCCAGCGAAAGGGTGGCTTTGCCCATTGAAAACTGTGCACCAGGCGGTGCCACACATGAAAAAGTGTGGTCAACCGAGTCCCGCCTTATACCCAATTCCGCGAACCGTTAATACATACACAGGATTTTCTGCATCATGCTCAACTTTCGAACGTAAACGTTGCACGTGAACATTTACTAAACGCGTATCAGCCGCGTGTTGATAACCCCAGACTTCCTGCAGAAGGGCTTGACGCGAAAACACTTGTCCAGGCTTGCGCGCCAAACAAACTAAGAGATCAAATTCAAGAGGAGTTAGTGAAAGTTGCTTACCCGCACGAGCAACCTTGTGTCCCTTAACGTCAATTTCAAGATCACCAATTGCCAGCACCGCCACGGATCCAGCATCGACCCGACGAACACGAACCCGCAGGCGCGCAATGAGCTCCTTCGGCTTGAAGGGCTTGACGATGTAATCGTCTGCGCCTGATTCAAGACCTTGGACCACGTCAACGGTGTCCGTTTTAGCGGTGAGCATCACGATTGGTACGCCCGACTCCTGACGGATAATTCGGCAAATTTCAATACCACTCATCCCAGGCAACATTACGTCGAGAAGTACAACATCAGGCTTCAGTGCACGAAATGCAGCGACTGCCTTAGCGCCATCGCGGCAAAAGAATGGGGCAAATCCCTCTTGCCGAAGCACGATACCTAACATTTCAGATAGGGCAGCATCATCGTCGACAACCAGCACCTTGCCTAGGGATCCGTGCTCTGTCTCAGCGCTCATGCCCCCATCGTGCCACCTGGCAGCCCCACTCGCCCAGATCTACGCAGCAACAGACGTCGAATCGTTACGGATCACCACAATCCCCACACAAAGGACCCCTAAACAGGTAGCCTGCACAAATCCACAAGGGAGGCACGAACGTCGCATGGCAACTAAACGAGATCGCAATGCAGCATCACGCAATCAACGTAGCAAGATCCGTCGCAGGACAACTTTCGTTGTCTTAACGGTTCTACCCTTGATCATTGGACTCACGTGGTTCAACTTGTCATCTAAGAATGTCGATGAGATCCACGGCTATACCACTCAGGCGTTCCTGATAAAAGATGTCGAAGCTAATCGCGAAGCCTTGAGGTATCAACTTGTAGCCGCCAGCGATGGCTACATCTCTAATGGTGGACTCGTCATGCAAAGTTCCCTTAGCGCCCTCAATCCAGGGTTCCCAATGGACCTGAAGAAGAAAATTACGACCACCCTTTCTCCTGGGATCAAGGAGTTGGAAGCTTCCGTTCTTGCCTATACGGCGGTGGCTGAAAAAGCTGTAACGGCAGCTCTTTCGGGCACAAACACCGCGAGTCAGGTCAAGGCGATCTTAAGCTCATCGGAATACAGGACAACAGACGAGGAACTATCTAACTCGATCGCTGCCGCCCACCTCGGTTCATCCCTTGCATCAAAACGCGGAGATGACAACTGGCGGATTATGGTGGTTGCCGAACTCGCACTCACCCTGGCAATCACGATTCTGGTTGGCACCATGTCGCTAATGACCGAACGCTCAATTGGTCGAGCTAGCGCTAGTGAGCGAGCACGTCAGCAGGACCGCAATAACTTGGATACTGAACCATTCACACAGATTATTGCCACGATGAGTGACGGCGTCATGGTCGTGTCAAAGGACAACACAATCGTCACTGCTAACCCCGCGGCTCAAACAATGCTGGGCATGCAAACTCGCATTGGCACGACATTTGAAATCCCGAGTGATGCAACTATCGAAATTCGCAATAGCGATGGTGAGACTTCCCGCGCCTCAGTAAGCGCATCGACAGCGAAAGTGGAAGGTAAAGACGCGAGGATCGTAACGATCCGCGAGGTCTAACATGCTGCATAGTCAGTAACTGAGTTCCCTGACGCCTTCGAAATAGCTGGTCTATTCAAGCGGGCCCATCCATCGACAACGGGCGTAACCGATTCACAATCAAGATAACGCTCCGCAACGTTCGCGATGGGTTCAGATCAGGTCGCTACCAAGCGAGCTATGTAAGCAATAAATGGGATGCCTGCAATCATGTTCAAGGGAAATGTCATTGCAAGACTGCAGGTGATTGCCAGTCCCTCATTGGCCGTTGGCAATGCCAGACGAACTGCGGCTGGAGCGGCGATATACGAGGCACTAGCAGACAACACACCCAGCATGGTGGCACCTCCGGTGCCCAGCCCGGCCGCAGCTCCAGCAAGCACCCCGATGGTCCCGGCAACGAACGGAAAAACCACAGCAAAGATGGCCAGCCCTGGCCCTGCGTCGGCGAAGGCACCAATTCGAGTTGCCACCGTGATGCCCATTTGAAGCAGAAAGAAACTCAGCACGCCAGTAAAGAGATCGGCAAAGAATGGTTCGACTGAAACAAAACGAGCGGGTCCAGCCAGCGCCCCGATCGTGACGCCACCGACCAGTAGAACGATCGAAGGACTCGTGAGAACTTCGCGCATGTTCGCGAAGACATGTCTCGCCCTTTGATTTCCACTACGACTGGCAAGCATGAGCCCAACAATGATTCCGGGAATCTCCATGATCGCCAGCAAAGTGACGACATAGTCCTCTACGAAGACATCCGCGGCTTCGAGGAAGACGAGCGCTGCTGTGAAGGTGACCAAAGAAGTCGATCCATAGTGTGCTGCGATTGCTCCTCGGTCAATCCGTTCGAGCCGAGTCATCACACGTAATGTGATGAAGACAAATATTGGCAGCGTTATGCCGAGTGCGACCGTTGCCACTATCGGCCATGCCATTTCAGTGATTTCAGTCTTGCGAAGGGACACGCCACCCTTGAGGCCGATAGCAAGGAGCAAGAAAAAGGTGAGGAAGCGCATTGCGCTTTCGGGGATACGCAGATCCGCTTTGATTCGCGTAGCGACGAAACCTAAAACGAAACAAAGAATCGGGATGGAGATGAGATTGTTCAGTGCAAGCGACCAAATATCCATCGCGTCGTTTACTCCGCTCGCTGAGCGTGCAACAGAAATGCTGAGGCTAGGAAGAGTCCCTTCCAACCAGATGCGTCTTCTTCAAGCGCGACGGAGTCACGGCGGTAGGACTGAGCGACTTTATGCTCTATCGATGGCATTCCTGCGTGAAAGTGGAAGGGAATGATGCGCGGATTTACAAGCCCGAGTTCACGAGCAATGTCAACAATTTCGAATGGCACATGAAAGGACTCTGGGTGAATCACCCCTGCGGGGATCTGGAGATTTAGGCGCTCGCTGAGTAGCTCAGCGTCGACTGCACCGCGCACTTCCACCGAGGCTTCGTCGAGCAGCTGATTGCAGATGAACTCCCGGGTGTAGCGATTAAAGGTGAGGAGAGAAAAAAGCGCATTGCGAAACTCGAGGAAGATCTGTCCACCGGGTCTGATCAGGATCACTGCGTTCACCATCGCCTGGCGTATCGAGTCGACATGTGGGAAAACACCCATTGCGATGAGTGCATCAAAACTGCCGGCCCCTGAAAGATGTGCAAGCGAGTCGCGCTTCTCTAGGTCCGCTTTGATTATTCGACTCGGGTCTTGCCCGGCCTCACTCAGTGACTTCTTGCTTTGAGCAACACATATCTCGTCTCGGTCGATCCCCGCAAAGGCGAAGCCCTTTGAGGTAAACAAAGGAATCGCTCCCCCCGCTCCGACCCCGATCTCCACCATGGACAGCCCGGCAGGTTCGGGCATCGTGGCAAGCACATGCCTAAATGCGAAGTGATTCGCCGGGTAGGGCAGGGTCGGATTCACGCAGGCAGCAGCCACTTGGGCTTCGTACGCATCAAGGTTCATACGAAGATTATTGCACGTATTTTATTTCCTGTATATACTTTCTCTATTTAAGGAGGGCTCGTGTCACAGTGGACATTCCTGACCAACCACGCACACGTCTTGATTCACCTAGCCGGAGCACCGGAATCGCGCATCAGGGACATCGCCAGGGCAGTCGGCATTACCGAGCGCTCAGTCCAAAGCATCCTGCACGATCTTGAAGCTGCTGGCTATGTCACCACAACCAAGGTCGGGCGCCGCAACACCCATAGCATCCAGCCGGATCTGCGATTTCGGCATCCAGCAGAAGCCGATCACCGAATTGGCGAGCTGCTGAGCATTTTCGAATCCTGATCAAGTCACTGGGGTGAGGGGCGCACAACAAGGAACAGGGTGGTCACCCCGTGAGAGGCAATCACCCTGTCCGATACTGCTTGCAAGCTTATGCGTGTTAGTAGCGGTAATGCTCTGGCTTGTAAGGGCCAGCAACATCCACACCGAGGTACTCGGCCTGCTGCTTGGTGAGCTCGGTCAAACCAACACCGAGCGCATCAAGGTGAAGGCGGGCAACCATTTCATCTAGGTGCTTAGGAAGCACGTACACACCAAGTGGATACTGATCAAGCTTGGTGAAGAGCTCGATCTGAGCAAGCACCTGGTTGGTGAACGAGTTACTCATCACGAATGATGGGTGGCCTGTGGCATTACCGAGGTTCATCAAACGACCTTCAGACAACATGATGATGGTGTGACCATCTGGGAAGGTCCACTCATCTACCTGAGGCTTGATCGTCTTGCGCACGATGCCTGGGATTGCAGTCAAGCCAGCGATGTCGATTTCATTGTCGAAGTGACCAATGTTCGCAACGATTGCTTGGTGCTTCATCTGTGCCATGTGATTTTTGGTGATCACGTCGTAGCAACCTGTTGCGGTAATGAAGATGTCAGCGAGACCGATGACGTCTTCAAGGCGAGCAACTTGATAGCCATCCATTGCGGCCTGAAGTGCACAAATTGGATCGATTTCTGTGACGATAACGCGAGCGCCTTGGCCTCGAAGTGAATCTGCTGAGCCCTTGCCCACATCGCCGAAACCACAGACCACTGCAACCTTTCCACCGATCATGACGTCGGTTGCACGGTTGAGTCCGTCGATGAGTGAGTGGCGGCAGCCGTACTTGTTATCGAACTTGCTCTTGGTAACAGAATCATTCACGTTGATCGCTGGGAAGAGAAGTGCGTTATCGCGCATCATTTCATAGAGACGATGAACACCTGTGGTGGTTTCTTCGGTGACTCCAAGGATGCCCTGACCAATAACAGTCCAGCGCGTTGAATCTTCAATGAGTGTGCGACGAAGGGTTTCAAGAACCACTGCGTATTCCTCGGAAGTATTTTCATCAGCAGTTGGAACCAAACCTGCAGCTTCAAACTCAGTGCCCTTGTGAACGAGCATTGTTGCGTCGCCACCATCGTCAAGAATCATGTTTGGACCCTTGCCACCTGGCCACATCAAGATCTGCTCAGTGCACCACCAGTATTCCTCAAGTGACTCACCCTTCCAGGCAAACACGGGAACGCCGTTTGGCTTATCGATCGTGCCATTGCGACCAACAACAACAGCTGCTGCCGCGTGATCTTGCGTTGAGAAAATATTGCATGAAGCCCAGCGCACATCAGCGCCGAGATCAACCAGAGTTTCGATGAGCACTGCAGTCTGGATCGTCATATGAAGCGAACCCGTGATACGGGCACCAGTCAGTGGCTTGGTTTGACCAAATTGCGCGCGCATCGCCATCAGGCCAGGCATCTCATGCTCGGCGAGACGGATTTCATCGCGACCAAAGTCGGACAAACTTAGGTCAGCAACCTTGAAATCAGGGGTGCCATCGGCTTTGAACACAGACATGTAGGTCTCCTCGTGAATTGTTCGGAAATTGGGCGCGAACGTCACGAGGCTTCGTTGGTTCGACGGGTTCTTATTGTGCCAGAAGATTGGTGAATACTCACAATCCGCGACCTACCTCAGCTTCTTTTTCTTTGAGCGCGTATCTGGGCCGATCGTGCACGGACCCTAGAATGCTCATCTACATTGCGCAGCCGTGCTGCCAAGCAATTGAGAGTGAGGTGAGCGTCGATGCGCATTGCACTGCTGTCGTATCGAAGTAAGCCACACTGCGGTGGCCAAGGGATCTATGTTCGACACTTGAGTCGTGAATTGGTTGCGCTTGGTCACAGCGTTGAAGTCTTCTCGGGCCAACCGTATCCAGAACTTGATCACGGCGTCGTACTGACAAAGGTTCCCAGTCTTGATCTTTATCGCGATCCCGATCCCTTTCGCATTCCTTCGCCACGCGAGTTTCGTGATCGTATTGATGTCCAAGAGTTTGCGACGATGTGTGTGGCTGGCTTCCCCGAGCCTAAGACCTTCAGTCTTCGAGTCGCGGGCTTACTCAAGGAGCGCGCGGGCGAGTTCGACATCGCCCACGACAACCAGACTCTCGGCTATGGAATGCTCGATATCGAACG
>CANJCG010000007.1 GCA_947472655.1 Actinomycetota bacterium | reverse complement strand
TGATCAGGAAATCAACATGATCACGCACGAGAATGTAGCCAATTTCTACGACTGGGATCCGTTCAAGCACACGCCTCGCGACCAAGCAAATGTTGGAGCACTGCGCGCACTTGCAACAGATGTGGATACTCAAGAAACATCAAAGGCTGAATACCGTCAGCGTTACGAATCGTTGAACGCGTAGTCTGTCAATAAGCAATAAATAGGAAGTCCCGGTGGCATCGCCACCGGGACTTCCTATTACTGACGTCATTGTTCGCGCCCAGCAACCTGGGCGCTACATTACGTTGTAGGTATTAATCAGACGCTGGAAGCGCAGTTGCCTGCTTCTGAGTCAGCTCTGCACCTTCGAAGGTCAGCGGACCTTCGCCCGGAGCAACAACCAACACTTCAATTCCAACTTCATCATTGCTGTAACGCTTTCCAAGGGCGATTACCTCGCCGGCGCCTGCAGTGGCAGATCCTTCACGAGCTTCGGTCGTCATGATGACACCGGCGCAAGAAAGTTCACCGGCCTGGGTTGGAGCCTTCACAACAACGACTTCACAAGCCGATGAGTTGTTACGGAGACGGGCACCTGGTGCTACTGGCATTGATCTTCCTTTCAGGGCTCACCAGCGTCCGGGGTAGAACGCGGTGGAATTCAGATTGTGGCTGTTCTTTGATGCTGATGGTAGGCCAAAGGCTATGTGATCTGCCTCCCAAGCCCACAATTGGCTACCCGGTCTGCTCTTGCGCTAGGCGCTTGCCTAATTCCTTACGGGTAATTTCTATCGTGTGCTCGACTGCGGCTGCGTGTGCCAGCTCATGCGTTGGCATCACCACATCCCACGCGCCACATGTGCAGTGGCCGGAATAGCCGCCCTCGACCGGGACAAATGACTGCACATCGCAATAGCCCGGAGTCACGTCTTTTAGTAGTTCCTGTGGGGAATCAACCATGAAACTGTCTTCCGATTCGGCCATGATCCTGCCTTTCCAAAGTCGAGGCTAGAAATGGAAATGGTGGGCAGCCCCTTTAAGGCCACCCACCATGACCTGCCTAGTTGCGAATGTCTGCTGGAGCTTTTGGCGCGCTTGGGAAAAGTTCTTCGAAGGCGCCGAAACGAATGCGATCTGAAGTGGCCGCATCGACCCCATCAAACAGTCCATGCAGGGTTTCTTGGGTGTGCCCATAGGTGCCTTCCAGGTGTGGGTAATCCGAGCCCCACATCACATTGTTGAAGCCCATATCGCGGCATGCTGAAACTGCCGTTGGGTCATGCTGGAAGGAGGCATACACCTGTGAATAAATAATTTCACGCGGTGACCGGTTCAACTTTGGACGCACCGTCATGTAGTGCTGGCGGTATCCCTCTTCCATTCGATCTGCAAGGAACGGGGCCCAGGTAGCTCCGCCTTCTGAGACCATCACCTTAAGATCAGGGTGACGATCAAGCGCTCCGGAAGCAACCATCTTCATCACAGCTCGCTGGCCAGAGAACGTGGTTTCGGTGTAGTTCATTACAGCGCCGCCTGGCCCACGGTAAGTAATACCGATGACTTCACCTGCTGCCATGTCAATTGGCTCAGTGCCGATATGGAAAGCAATAACCATCTTCGCTTCTTCCATCGCGGCCCACAATGGCTCCCAGTAATCGTGCTGCCAGTCCTGCTGCATTGGATGCGGGCTAATAGTGAAGAACACGCTCTTGAAACCAAGACCGGCGCAACGCTGCATCTCATCAATGGCATCTTGCACATCTAAAGTTGAAATTTGAGCAGTCGGCAGCAAACGTGGTGATAACGACATGATTTCCGAAACCGAGAAATCATTCGTAATGCGTGCAGTTTCCTTTAACAACTCACGCGTCCTAAACGAAGCAGCCCACATGCCAAGCGAAGGAAAAACGAGTTCAGCCCACACACCCTCCTCATCCTGATCAGCAATGCGCTTGCTGAAGTCCTTGAAACCAGGTGCGCGCTGTGCCAAATCGCGGAACTCCTTGGCTCCTCCGGTCATTTTTGGGAGACGACGTCTAAATGATTGGCCGTCGACGTATACCGTTTCCCATAACCCATCTTCATCTTTAACCGAACGCGGAACAAGATCCACCAATGATTTTGGTAGTTCCTTAGACCAAAGATCATCCGGCTCAATGAAATGTGAATCTCCAGAGTTTGCCCATAGTTTCGTTGTCATTGGGTTTCGCCTTTCGTAGTGATGGAATCAGATGAATTAAGCGAGAGTGAATCGAGGAATCGTTACTTCTTCATTTACATCGTCGAAAACAACCTTGACTTTGTCGCCAATTTGGAGCTTCTCCATGTCGCAATCAATCATGTTGCCAACCATGCGAACACCAGGAGCGCCATCGATTGCTATAACAGCAATGACGTAAGGGACAACCGCCTGCAGCATAGGAATTACTGCGTGACGAGCAATAGTAAAAGTGTAGATCTCACCTGTGCCTGGTACCTCAGTAAATTTCAAATCTTGACTAGTGCATTCGTGACAAAACCCAGTGGGCGGCATATGGAAGGTTCCGCATTTATTGCATTCCGGAATCACCAATCGATGCTCGCGAGCTGCTTCCCAGAACTTCATCGTGTAAGCATCTGGATTCAAATCTGCAAACTCATCCATACCTGAAGCTGCCAATGCTGATTTCATTTCATTACCTCCGCAGTAACAAGCCACTAGTTGGGATGGATGCCGGTCCACCTGTTGAGAGTGCTATTTGGCAATTCTCAACTTGGTTCACCGCTTCGCCGCGAATTTGCTCGACAGCTTCGTAGACATGAGTCATCCCGATGACGTACGCCTCAGAAAGGTTTCCGCCGTGAGTATTCACTGGGATAGATCCGGTACCGTAACGAATATTTCCGGCTTCAATGAAATCGCCGCCTTCGCCAATTCCACAGAAACCATAATCCTCAAGTTGCATGAGCACCATTGGTGAAAAGTGGTCGTATAACAGCGCAACGTCAACATCAGCTGCCGTGACTCCCGCCGCTTCGTACATCCGCTTAGCAACTTCGCGGTGACCCGACGAAGCGAAGTACTCATCTGGCATCTGCATCAGCTGATATGCCGAACCCCATCGTCCAGCACCGCCATGGGTTGCAGCCATGATGTAGGCCGGCGGTTTGCGAAGATCTTTTGCGCGATCGGCACTGGTCGTGATCACGGCAACAGCACCGTCATTTTCTTGCGTGTAATCAAACAAACACAGCGGATCTGAAATCATGCGAGCACCGAAGTAGTCCTCGAGCGTTATCGGATCTTGAAAGCGGGCAGTAGAGCGCTTGATTGCATTGTCTCGTTGAGAAATCGCGATTTCAGCAAATGCCTCGCGACGAGTTCCATACAGATGCATATGGCGACGGGCTAGTTGCGACATCATCTGGCCAGGGGAAAACAATCCTGAGGGCAAAACGAAATCCATTTGCGGAGTACTTGGTGCTGAATACGCGCTTTTGCCCTTAGTTGCGAATGCAGCGCCAAGGCGTGCGTCGGGTGTCTGCTGAAGAGTCATCAAGCTGACCACCACACTCGCGTCACCCGAAGTTATACCAGCGGAAGCCAAACCAACAGCGGCAGATGCGCCGCCGCCGCCGCCCGTGAGTGAGGCAGTGAATTTCACCTCAGGGATGCCGAGTACCTGAGCGATCCAGGCCGAATCAAAGCCACCTGAGTAATACGCAAATCCATCAATGTCTTTCACGCTAAGGCCCGCGTCATCACATGCCGCAATGATCGCTTGGCATGCCATCTCAACCTTTGTTAAAGGAAGTGACTGCCCACGGCGGAAATACGGGGTGCGCCCAATACCGACAATTGCCGTGGCGTCTTTTACGGTCATGCTCACCTTTTTCGCAAGAATCTGGTTCGACTGCCATGCCTGGGCACGCCAACTCAACGCCAAGATTCGGTCGCTTGTCTCTCTAGGAGTCAGGTATACGCCGTATACTTTGATACGTCAAGGGGATCCCAGGATTTTTAGAAATTCGCTGCTCGAGTCACTTGGAAATCACACCGATTACCCCGGGCCGGTAGAGTGTTTTTATGACCCCCATCGAGGCAAAACAGCCCTCTAGGCGGCGTCAGCCCACAACAAATCCCACCCTCAGTCGTGAGGAAATTGCCCGAGTTGCTTTGGAACTGGGGAGCACCGAAGGTTTCGAGCAACTGAGTATGCGCTCGCTAGCTCGGGTCCTTGGCGTAACGCCCATGGCGCTCTATCACCACGTAAAAGATAAAAAAGATCTCAATGCCTTGATCATTGATTCAGTACTCACCCAGGTTCAGGTGCCCGGTGCCGATTTTGGCGACTGGAAGCAGCGCCTCGCAGAACTCACCCGCCAGCACTATGTTGAACGAAACAGATATCCGGGATTTGATGTGCTTCTCTACGAAACACGTATCACCCCCCAAGGAACCCGCCTCATGGAAAGTTATATTCAAGTCTTACTCGATGGCGGGTTCAGTCAGCGCGAAGCTGTTCTTGGGCTATCCGTTCTCTACACCCAAGGATTCGGGGCCTCCCTGCTTGACCGCCAGCTCGCTGGAGGTGCACAGCGCATGGGCAAAGAACTCTCCAAGACCAACCCAGTGAGTGTTGCAAGCCACTGGCGACACCTGTCGGATTCGGAAAAAAGTGAATTTTTTACGGCGATCCGCCATGACATTCTCGTCGCTGGCCTAGAGTCCATACGCGGCACACTGCCCGACGAGGAGTAAATGTGAGACTTGGCATCGTTTCTGATGTCCATTGCCAGGATGAACACCTAAAACTTACGGTGATGGCAATGATCGCTGACGGAGTGGACGAAATTCTTTGTGCTGGCGATGCGCATTATGAATACCGAATGAGCAATGAAGTTGCTGAGATAATTAGTGAAAATAAGATTCGCTACATCCAAGGCAACCATGAATGGGTGTTGATGGGCCCACATGGCGAGGGTGCACGTTCCGCTCCACATGTACGTAAGGCAAATCTTGAATCCATTGGTGCAGCACCTGATGAAATCCGTACCCAAATTGGTGGCAAGACTCTCTTAATGACTCATGCAAATCCTTGGGCACCTAAAGGGCACTATCTCTATTCAGGGGATCCACTCTTTTCTCGCTGTGATGAGTTAGAGGCCGACTACTTAATCCTTGGACATACGCACGTTCCTATGGTTGAACGATTCGGGCGCACCTTGGTTATTAACCCGGGCTCACTCACATTTTCGCGTGAACCCGGCGCCTACGGCATGTTGTCTTATGCGATTTTGGATACCACAACAGATGAAGTCACAATGATGCATCCGCCAAAAGACCTAGAGGCTTACAAAATTCGTGACACAGCTATCACACCATCTTCCTAATTTGGCTAAGTCAAACGCCAACTGTGGGTGATTTACTTTGGCAACTGCGCTGCTATCACTGGCACTTCAGCGAGCGCCCTAAGCGTGTCATTCATATGCGTGCATCCATCGCTACCCGGAAGCAACTCATTCACTAATGTTCTGAATTCGCGGATTTGCTGCCCAACTAATCGACTAACAGCAATGATTGCCATCGGGCATTCCTGAAAAGGCAGCACCTGAGGGATCGCTTTAATAGCAGTAACTATTCCGGTACTGGAGTCAACTCGTGCAGCAATGGTGTACTCGTGCACTGCAATTCTTTGACCTGACGGTGACGTTCCAGAGTCCTGAAAGAAGGCGTCGATCACCCACTCATTGCCTTCGCGCCAGACATCTATACGGCGAGCGCGCCGAGCAGAAACTTTCTGAGTTTCAAATAGTTCGTGCCAGGCAAGCGAGTCTTCTCCTATAGGTAAGTTCGCAACCGGCTGGATTGAATGCTTAGCGGGAGGTCCATCCACGCCGAGAGCGCTTGAACCTTCTTGAAAGCCTGCGCAGATATTCAGCATACTCAACTTGCGTGACTTTAATGCGGGATCTATTTCTTTGTCGAAAATCCCAACACCTGCAGGGTCCCAATGCGTGAATGCGAAGCCTGAGACCAAAGTAGCGCCAGAAATATCATCTAAAAGAAGGTAAAGAGGTGGTCCCTCTTGAACAAGATCGGGAAAATTCGCAACTATTTTCGCTCGTAAGCCACCTTTAAGCCCAATCAATACTTCAAGATTATCTAACTTAGGCGTCGTGGAAATCTCAGTCAGAACTCGATCAGGACCAGCAACTGCACGCATCGTGTCTTCGCGCACAACTATCGGAGTTGAATCATCCGTCGGGGTGAACAGGTCTCGGCTCCGACCCAATAAATGCATAGGAGTATCTCGAGAATCTCTCTCCCAGGTTGCATCAATTGTCGAAGTCCGGCGAACCGACTCTGCCCGACGCGCAGGGGACGCAATTGCGGGCCCGATGGGTTGAATACCTGGGGGTACAACAACAGCCATGTCCAACCTTTCATCGTCCGGTCTCTGCGAGTACCAGCTACTTGCTCATTCTACCGAATTGCCGCGACCATGGCAGGCACTTCAGCGAGAGCCCTTAGTGCATCGTTCAAGTGAGTACATCCAAGCGTTCCAGGTAAGCGATCAAGTACCGCTTCGCGAAAATCTTGTAGCGCAATACCAATCATACGATCAACATTGCCGGCGGCTTGGGGGCAAGAATCAAAAGGCAAGATGCGCGGGTCTGCAACAACTGACAACAGCACACCTGTATGTAAATCTGCTGAAGCCGTGAGGCAATATTCGTGCACAGCAACACGACCATGAAAAGGTGTGGTGCAACTGTCTTGGAAAAAGGCATCCACGTGAATGACGTCATCGACCCATACATCTATGCGGCGAGCACGGCGCATAGATGGTTCATCACTTTCATCTTGAAGCTTGTGCCAGGCCAGCGGATCATCTTGGCGAGTAAGTAGTCCTACTGACTGCACTTGGTGAATGAGAAGATTCTTGCCATCTGCGCCTATGGCATTTGAGCCCTCTTGAAAACCAGAGCAGATTCCCACTGGCGCTCGGTAATCCCCGTTCATCGGTGAAGTTCGCTGCTCTGGGGGTAACCACTCGATTGCGATCTGGCCTGAAATGAGTGAGATTGCTGGAAGATCATCAAGCAGAAGGAACAGCGGAGACCCCGCTGCCTTCTCTTCTGGAACTAGTTCGCTCATTGCCCGCCGCGAATTATTCCTGCCTCGTGGACCAACCATCTCCTGTAGTGCGGGCCGATCAGGAAAGCTAAAGATTGACAGGTAGGAGCGATCTGGTGCGACCAAGGCCACCAAAACATCGTCCGCCAATACCTTTGCCAAACCATCAATGCTGACCAGGTCACGGGCCCGGGCCCGCACCCGCCGATCTCCGGTTAATCCCTGCGGGTAATCCAAGTCCAAGGTGGCGGTACGCCGAATCGAATGCGAACGTCGATCAGGGGTTGGGTCACTTGGTCCGCTCACACCATTTGTGATGGGCCGACCAAGGACTGGAAGCTCGTAGGGCACGGCTGAACCTTACGTATATGGCCCAAACCTTTACTCACGCACTGGTCGATCGCCCGAAATATCCCATTTCAGTCCTCGAATCAGATTTTGAGAATGAGATTCTGCGAAACCCTGACAAGCGTTATCGAAACACTTACGGTGGCATCACATTGAATCTTGGGAGCGACATATGGACATGATGGATCTCACGGGGCGCGTTGCAATTGTCACCGGTGGCGGCACTGGTATCGGCGCAACGATTGCTCAACTATTCGCCGAGCACGGCGCTGACGTTGTAATTGCTGGCCGAAAAGTCGACCGCCTCGACACAACGGCTGCTGAGATTACTGCCGCAACCGGTCGACGCGCTCTGGCAGTGCAAACAGACGTTCGTGAAGACGATCAGGTGCAGAACCTCATTGACACCACAGCAAGCGAATTTGGCCAAATCGATATTTTGATTAATAACGCCGGTGGCGCATACATGTTCCCAACAAAAGATATGCCACCAGACCGATTCAGAAATGCAATCGAACTCAACCTCACATCAGCATATTTATGCTCACAAGCAGCACTTCCGCACCTGCTCAAGTCAAAGCATGCCGCAATCGTTTCAATGTCATCAGCGGCAGGAGTCTCTGGAGTTAAAGGTGGAGCTGCTTACTCAGCAGGAAAAGCGGGACTTCAAATGTTCACGCGAGTGATCGCAGCCGAGTGGGGGCCAAAGGGTATCCGTGCAAACGCCATTGCTGTTGGTGGCGTGGCTTCAGAGGGTGCCCTTCGCTCATGGGGGCGCTTTGGGATGGATGCCGACAGCATGGGTGCCGAAGTGCCACTTCGACGAGTTGGCTGGCCTATCGACATCGCCAATGGGGCCTTATTTTTCGTCAGCGATATGAGCAGTTGGATAACCGGGCAAACACTTTCAATTGATGGTGGCCCACGCGGACTCGGTGGCCTCACCGATGATGCACTTTGGCCAGAAGACAGCGAATAGGAAAAGGAAAAATGACAACTGAGGTATTGCCACCGCTGCCGTTAGTCAACGAGTTGACTGCCCCATTTTGGGAAGGTGCGAGTAAAGGCCAATTGGTTATTCAGCACTGCAATGCCTGCGGGCATTTCCAGCACGCACCTGAGCCAATTTGCTCCGCGTGTTTGAGTTTTGACCTTGGATCAGCAGCCGTATCTGGAAAAGGAACGGTCTACACATTTTGTATTTCAACTCAAGCCTTCCATCCTTGGTTTGAAGACAAGCTGCCGTTCGTACTTGCAGTTGTTGAACTGGATGACCAGCCTGGTCTCAAAATGATCACTAACGTCGTCGGTGTGAATCCAAACGATGTCAAAGTCGGGGATCGCGTCGAAGTGACTTTTCAGCCGCTTGCCGAAGGTTTCGTGCTTCCAGTCTTCCGTCCAGTAGCCCAGTAATTACTGGCATTCACCTTTCAGGAGTTACTCATGGCTAAAAAGAATCGCGTAGCAATTGTCGGTGTCGGATATTCAGATGTGAGCCGCGGTACCGGCTACACACTTGACAAGCTCACAGCACAAGCAAGCGTCGCGGCAATGAACGATGCAGGAATTAAACCAACGGATATTGATGGGGTTGTTGTTCACAGCTTCCCGCATCAATTTGTATCTTCAACTCATACTGCAGCAATGCTCGGCATTCCTGACCTTGCTTTCTACTCAGGAAACGTTGACGGAGCCGCCTATAGCGTTGCTGCGATGCACGCAATCGCGGCAATCGCCTCTGGCTCAGCCGAAACGGTATTGACCATTCGCACCGTCCATAAAAATGGTGCAGCTGGCGGTGGAGGACCTGTTGGTCAATACATTCCGGGAAACCAACAGTTAAGCCAGCCTTACGGTTCATTCGCTGGTTCTCATTGGGCTGGCATGTATATGCAGCGACACATGGCAATGTATGGCTCTACCGAAGAAGACTTCGGCGCTTTTGCAATTGCTCAGCGCAAGTTTGCAGTTGCGAACCCAACAGAATCTTTCTTCCATGAAGAACTCACCATGGAGGATTACCTCAACTCACGCTATATCGCGAAGCCACTGCATCTTTTTGACTGCGACTATCCAGTTGACTCATCAAGTGCATTGATTTTCACGACTGAAGAGCGTGCGCGCGATATGAAGCAGAAGCCAGTGTTTTTTGACTCTTGGGCAAACGGCACAACCAAAGAAGCAGATTTTAGCCTCGTTGGCGACATGACGCATTCTTCACCTTGGATGGCATCAAAGCGGATGTGGAGTCGAACTTCGCTAAAGCCAAGTGATGTCGATACTGCAGGTCTATACGACGGCTTCAGCTTTATCGCGATGCAGTGGTTTGAGGCGCTCGGTTTTTGCGGAGAAGGTGAGAGCGGAGCATTCGTGCGTTCCGGAGCAACGAGTGCTACTGGCTCACTGCCGACAAACACTGATGGTGGAGCTTGTAACGTCGGTCGGCGTCACGGCGCAAACTTCTTTATCGAAGTAACACGCCAACTTCGCGGAACGGCCGGCGATCGGGCACTACCTAAGAAGCCTGAGGTTGGAGTTGTAAGTAACGCGGTGGGTGGATTCGCTGCCTGCGCACTTCTTACAGCTGAATAAATAGGAGACTGAGTACTTAGTTTGCTACTGGTGTTGCCGCGTAGGTTGCAACACCAGTGGCGAGCTGGTTACTCAACTTGCCAAGTGCAAACTTCCAGAACCAACCGGTACCCGCCACTTTTGGATAAAACACTGCACTCCACGTCACAGCGCAACCAGCGGCTGTTGAAACGATGTCTACGTCAGCCCGGTAGTTCTTCACTCCAACGATCTTGCTTTGATTCAATGTGTAAGCAAACTTCGTAGGAGCCTCCAGCTCAACGATCTGTTCAAGGTTCATCATTAGACCGCTGTTCCACTGACGAATTGCGCCAACGCTTTCACCGCCGTCCACACCTGGAGTGTGCAGAGCATACGTTTTAATTGGCGCCCATCGTGGCCAAGTTTCACCTGATGCCAGCAACGCAAAGACCGCTTCTGCTGATGCACTCGACTGAGCCGTTGCACTGACCGTGATGGGTTTCGGCGTCATTTTCGTGCCTTTCGCAAAGTTGTAAGGCCACTCTAGGCCGAATTCAATGGTGAAACAGTGATCGGGTTGTTCAGTGGATAATCACCGAACAACCCGACTACTTAATTTCGTTAGCGTCCCGTGAATTTAGGAGCGCGTTTTTCTCTAAAGGCCAACCCTGCTTCTTCGCCGTCCAGCCCTGGTCCAAGGCCGAGGTAGGTGACCTCGTCTTTCCAGGTCTGACGCAAGTTCTGGTCTAGAGCATCGTTGATCTGAGCCTTGATCTGGCCGATCATGATGGTTGGTCCGTTAGCCAACTTCTCAGCAACTTCGGTAGCTTTCGCCAAAACCTCAGCGGCAGGAACTACCACATTGACTAGGCCCCACTCCAAGGCTTTTGCTGCCGGCAATGGCTCGCCAAACAATGCAATTTCCTTCGCCCGCACTGGGCTCACACTGCGAGTAAGCAAATACGCGCCGCTTGCCTCAAGTGGTAGCCCACGAGTGACGAAAATTTCGCAGAAGCGAGCAGTGTCGCCTGCAACTACGTAATCGCCTGCAAAACCAAAGTTGCAACCAAACCCATAAGCTGCGCCGTCCACCGCAGTAACAATTGGCTTGGTGTTCGCCCACATCTTCTCAATGATTCGGTACCAACCGAACATCAGTCCATCTTCACGAGCAATGTGCTGGCGAGCACCACGACGATGGTCTACTGGAATTTCAATGTGATCAGGTTGGCTGAGATCCGCCCCTGAGCAAAAGGCTCCGCCTGCGCCATGAATAACGGCGGCCCGAATATCCGCATTGATGTTTACTTCATCAAGTGATTTTAGGATCGCATTACGCAATGGATGCGTAACTGCATTCTTGATATGTGGACGATTTAAAATTATGTAAGCAACCTGATTCTTGACATAGAAATCTAGGCCTGCCTCTTTCCAAGTCTCAATATCTGGCGCGGAATAATGCTCCATCGTGTTACCTTCCGTAGTCGTGTTATGGGGTCAAACTTATTGGGTTCGCAGAACTACCGCACCCGCTGCGGCAAACATTCCACCAACTCCTTGAACAAAACTCGTTTTCACGCCTTCCACCTGAGCCGGCGATGTGCCACGCAGCTGGCGCACAGCTTCTTGAAGCGCGAACATTCCATACATTCCTGTGTGGGTGTACATCAATCCACCTCCATTCGTGTTCATTGGCAAGGAGCCACCTGGGCTCGTAGCTCCGCCTTTTATGAAATCGGAAGCTTCCCCACGACCAACAAACCCGAGATCTTCTAGACCGTAAAGCGGCACATGCGCGTACGCGTCATAAATCATCAGATGATCGATGTCACTCACTGACATGTCAGCTGTGCGAAATGCTTCAGCTGATGATTCACGAAATGCCCGGAAACTCGTCAGGTCTTCCATGAACGAAGAACCCGCACCTTCGACCAGCTCACCCGTGCCAGCAACCACCACCGGCTTGTACTTGAGATCCATATCTGCCGCGCGCTTTGCAGTGGTGAGAACCAAGGAGCCGCCACCATCAGTTACCGGGCAACACTCAAGAACACGGAACGGCCAAGAGATCATCTTGGATTCCATGACGTCATCCACGCTCAAAACTTTTTGTCGAAGTGCTCTTGGTTGTTGCGCTGCCCACTTTGACTGCGCTACTGACACATGAGCAAGAGCTGTTTCATCCAGCCCGTATTTATGCAGGTAAGCCATGGTGGGAATCGTGAACATTGAAAACGTGCCGGCGATCCCATAAGGACGTTCAAACTGACCAGATGCAGTGGCCATGTCCATCGCCATAGGTGGTGATCCCACTCGAGATTTTCCAGACTCGCCATGCATAATTACAACGACGTCCGCCATACCACTGCGAAGTGCCGCAACAGCATGCCTGACATGCAACATGTACGAACAGCCGCCGACATTTGTTCCATCGGCGTATCGAGGCTTTATTCCCAACTGAAGTGCTAATTCTGAAACATGCAATGTTCCGGCAATGCCATCAACGTCAGTTGGCTTTAATCCCGCATCGTCTAATGCTCGAAGTGCTGAGCCAATCGCAAGTCCAGTAGCTGAGACATCGGGAACTACACCGATCAACTCGGATTCTGCAGCGCCAACGATCACTATTTCTTCGTAACTCATCCCGTTACCTTTGATCCGATTGGGCGCCATTGCGGAAGGTGTATTCCTTCGCGAAGTTCGAAAAAGACTTCAACTGGCATGCCCACATGAATGGCCGATGGCTCAACTGGGACGCCATATAAGTTTCCGACCAATCGCGGACCCTCATCGAGGTCGACCAAGATGATGAAATACGGGACTTCGCCTTGATACCCGGCACCGGCTCGGTGGGTAATGATGAACGAAGCGATACGACCACGACCCGAAAGCTGCTTCCAGCAAAACTCGGTAGATCCGCAGGTAGGGCAATGAAACCGAGGTGGAAAAATCCATCCATCTGTTTCGCATTTGGGCATCCAGAGTTCGCCCAGAGCAGTCTTTTCCCAATAGGTACGAGTTTCTGGGGTAGGTATCGGTAGCAGCTTTCCGGTCATGAGCTTACTTCCGCTGTTCCGCGATCAAGCACCACACTGTCACCGACTTTTGTTTGAAATTGCACGTTTGCATCCGAAACCCACATCGAGGTACTCAAAGTTTGGCCAGGCAAAACCGGTTTTGAGAATCGTGCTGACATCGCTTGAAAATTTGAAACGTCCGAGCCACACGTGACATGTAGCAGGGCTCGTCCAACGAAACCAAAACTACAGAGCCCATGCAAAATTGGTACCGAATAACCTGCGCGTGCAGCAAATGACGGATCATTATGCAAAGGATTGCGGTCGCCAGAAAGTCGGTAAATGAGCGCTTGGTCTTCACGCGTTTTTTGATGAATAACATGATCTGCCGGCCGAGTAGGCATAATCCATTCCGTTTCTGGAACGGTTGGCCCGCCAAAGCCACCTTCGCCGCGAATAAATGATCCATTCACGCATTCCACGATGAGGTTTCCCTCAAGATCAGTGACCGAGGTTGTGCGCAAAACAAGTGCTCCGCTGCCCTTATCGTAGATCCCTGTCAGAGTCATGGTTTGCATGCCTTCACCCTGAACCGGAATCGGTCGGTGAAGTCGTATGGATTGCTGCCCGTGCAGCAACTTGCTGCGATCAATATCGCCATACATAACCATCGGAAGATTTGGTGTAGAAGAACCAAGCATGACTGAAAATGTTGGTAGCACCTGCTGAGTGATGCCTTCGCAATTCTCGGTGGTGAATTGGAGTTCTTTCAGCGGATCTTCCTGCCCAGCGCCTACTCCTACGGCATAGAGCAATGCTCGATCTGAAGTCCAACTAATTTTCGCTGGCTGAGTAGAGTTGCCGATCGCATCAAAATCAAGTGCCATGATTACCCTCGCATTGAATATGGATGCGAGGCTGCTGGCGACGCATTCGGTTTTGAATCAGCAACTGCCTTTGGTAGGCGATCACTGATCATTTCATAAGTGAGCGGTCCGTCTTCATTGAATACAGTCGAACCAATCTGCCAGCATTCAGCAACACCGATATAACCACCGACCACGCTAAAGGCTCGACCCGTCACTGAACAATCTGGACCACCGAGCCATGACACGGCATTTGAGATGTATGCAGGATTAAAAGGGTCGTAACCTTCATTCAACTCCACCGGCGTTCCCACTGTTCCAAGTAAACGTGTTTTGGCTACAGGAGCAATGCAATTAGCGAGCACACCCATTTTTGCAAATTCCAAGGAAGTAACTATCGTGAATGCAGCAATTCCTGCTTTGGCTGGTGAATAGTTGCCTTGCCCAAAATTTCCAAACAACCCACTTCCAGATGTGGTGTTCACGATTCTGGGCTCTTGGGCTTTGCCTTCTTTGACAGCGTCTTTCCAATACCGACCAACGGCTTGAGTCGTGAGAAATGTGCCCTTGAGGTGAACACTGATTACAGAATCAAAGTCTTCAACAGCCATATTTAGAATCGTCTTGTCACGGAGATTTCCCGCGTTATTGACAAGCGTATGAATATCGCCAAACTCATTGAGTGCGAGCTCAACTAAATCGTGGGCGCACGCGGGATCAGAAACATCCCCAAATTGAGCGACGGCATGACCACCCATCGCTCGAATTTCGGCGACTACCTGCTCTGCAGGTTCGTGAGAACTACCACTGCCATCGCCGGCACCGCCAAAGTCGTTCACCACGACGGCGGAACCAAGTCGAGCAAAAGCAAGAGCGTGCTCGCGTCCAATGCCTCGGCCGGCTCCGGTAATCAACGTGACTCGGCCGGCAAGCGGCAATGAATTACTCAAGGGTGCTCCATCCAATGATCCGTTTTGTATGAGTTTCGATTAAGCACGCTAGGGATCCCACAAGCTTCGCGCAACCGTTTTTCCAAGAAAAATGCAGTGCCCGAAAATCCGGGCACTGCATTTTTCTTTTGGTTCGAATTAGCTTGTGCGTGGGAAGTTGTACACGCGACGAGCGTTTCCTTCTGCAATTTTACGAGCTTCATCATTTGGCACATTGGCAAGTGACTCTTCGAGCATCTTGCGGGTGTGTGGCCAGTTGCTGTCTGAGTGAGGGTAATCAGACTCGAACATGATGTTGTCGATACCAATGAGGTGACGGGAGAAAATGCCGGCATCGTCATAAATGAACGGTGCGTACATGTTCGTCTTCCACAATGATGAAGGCTTTACTTCGCGGTTGACATCGTTGTACCAACGATGGCGATCCCAGACGTAGTCAATGCGCTCCAGCATGTAAGGAACCCAGCCGATGCCACCCTCGCTCAGGATGAACTTCACTCCTGGGTAGTTGTGGAATACAGGCGACAACAATAGCTCTGCGGTGGCCATTGCTGAGTTCAGTGCGAAGAGTGAAATCCCGATGGTGAAGTTAGTCGACATACCTTCTTGAGAAACACCGAGTGGTGCTCCGCCGGAACCAAAGTGGATGCTGATTGGCATATCGCGCTCTTGAGAAGCCTGCAACATTGGATTCCAGTGATCAGTGTGCCATGACGGCAGACCCAACTTATGTGGAAGTTCAACGAAGGTGAAGCTCTTCGCGCCCTTGTCTGCAGTGCGATGGATTTCCTTGACCATCAAGTCAACATCCCACCACGGCATAATCATCAAAGGGATCTGACGATCAGGGTACGGAGCGCACCATTCATCAAGGATCCAGTCGTTGTACGCCTGAACGCAAGCAAGTCCCAGTTCTTTATCCTTGGCCATAGCCAAGGTTGTTCCTGCGAAACCTGGCATATTTGGAAAGTTCAGTTGGGCATGAACGCCTTCGATGTCCATATCCTTGATGCGCTCATGGATGTCATGGCAGCCATCGCGCATATCGTCGTATGAGCGTGGGTCCATCGCAATGTCTTCTTTTGCGCGGCCAGCGACTGCGTTCAACGCGAAGTTACCTGCCTTTTCGCCTTCAAAGACCCAGTGATCGCCATTGACTGCGTCACGAACCAGGTTTGGGCCTGCTTCTTTAAACTTTGCCGGAAGGCGATCTAGCCAAACATTGGGGTGTTCAATGACATGGTCATCGACACTGATGATCTGTACGTCTTTCTCGAGCATGGTGTCTCCTCATCAAGCAGGGATGGTTCATTCGTGAACGAGAACCAGGTCAGGGTTGACCGATGAGACATATAGTAATACTTACGATAACTTCCCGCAAGAGGTCCATCGACATTATTTTCATAAATTTTTTGCCTTGCTAAACTCTGGAGAAAAGCCTACCGAACCCATTACGGTAAGCCCTGCTACTAATCCGGTTCATTCATTCATAAAAGGAGCATTCATGACTGGTCCAATGAAGGGGGTGCGCGTCCTTGAGATCGCGCAGTTCACTTTTGTCCCTGCAGCTGGAGCAGTCCTTGCCGACTGGGGCGCTGACGTCATCAAGGTCGAGCATGCCGAAACTGGCGATGCCCAGCGCGGTCTGGTGCGAGTCATGGGCCTTGACGCCCTTGTTCCAGGGTCAACCTTCTACCCAATTATGGAAGGGCCAAACCGAGGCAAACGCAGCATCGGTCTTGACCTTACAAAGCCTGAGGCTCAAGAAATCCTGCGTGAACTCGTATTGAAGAGCGATGTCTTGCTCACCAACTTCCTTCCAGGGCCACGCCGCAAGATGGGGATCGACGTCGATCAGATTAAGGCGATCAATCCCAACATCATCTATATGCGCGGAACTGCTTTTGGAAATAAGGGCGACGAACGCGCTAAGGGTGGGTACGACTCCACCGGTTTTTGGGCACGTAGCGGTGCAGGTTGGGCAACAACCTGGGATGACGCAACTGAACTCACGGGAATGCCAACCGGTGCATTCGGCGACAACACGGGCGGAATCACCATCGCGGGCGGCGTCGCTGCTGCTCTTTACAAGCGTGCCGTCACCGGTGAGGCTTCCGTTGTTGACGTCTCCTTGCTGGGTGTTGGTGCTTGGACAACTCAGTTCGGCTCAAACTTGGCGATGCTGCTTGGTGGCCCGACCCCTGCCCCATCACGTGTTCAGGTTCCAGGAACTCCTGGTAACCCGCTCACCGGCGCCTACCGCACAAAAGATGGCCGTTTCATCATGCTCACGATGTTGCAGCCAGGTTTGTACTGGCCGATGTTCTGTGACGCGTTCAATAAGCCCGACTGGAAGGCTGACGAGCGCTTTGCGGACGCAATGACCATCGTGAATAACGGCTTTATCGGCCGCCAATGGATCACTGAACTCTTCGCCACGATGACCTTAGAAGAACTCAAGGCAATCCTTGGCACACAAACTGGCCAGTGGGCTGTCGTGCAGGACTTCTGGGAAATCAGCCAGGACAAGGGCTTGCGTGACAACGGTTTAGTCGCGTCTGTGGTCGATGCTGAAGGCCAGAAGCGGGAGCTAATTGCAACCCCTGTGCTATTCGACGAAGAAAATCCAACGCTGACTCGTGCCCCACAGTTTGCTGAGCACACCGATCAGATCATTGGTGAACTTGGAATCTCAGAAGAGCGCCTCCTTGAGATGAAGATCGCCGGAGCCGTTACCTAAATCAGTTCCATTGAGAAAGGGTCTAGTCCTTGTGGACTGGGCCCTTTTTCGTTTTTCGGTCATTTGGGCTAAAGAGTTGTACAATTCCGCTATTATTCTTTAAAACTTTGATTCACCTTCTCCGAAAGGAATCCCCATGTCCCTCGCGCTGACCGAAGAGCACCGCTCACTCGCAGATGTTGCACGCTCCCTACTTGCCGACCACGGCGGCACGGCTCAGGCTCGGGAGACCTTGGATGCTGAAAAGGAAGTCATACCTGATTTCTGGTCAGCCTTCAAAGACAACGGCATGTTTGGCCTGCACCTGCCCGAAGACGTTGGCGGTCAGGGCTACGGACTTGAAGAACTTGCAATTGTGGTCGAAGAACTCGGTCGCGTTGTTGCACCTGGTGCCTTCCTGCCAACCGTTGTCGTATCTGCAACTATCGCAGCTGCCGGGTCTGACGCTCAAAAGCAATCCTTGCTTCCTGGCTTTGCACAAGGTGATTGCATTGCAGGATTCGCACTGCACAATGAAATCGTTGTTTCAGATGGGAAAGTCAGTGGAACTGCTAAGTCAGTGACCTCGGCTGAGCTCGCTACCCACCTTGCCTTTGTCGTCGGCAAAGACCTCGTGATTGTCACGGCAAATCACGCGACGATCACACCGAATAAATCGATAGATGAAACTCGCCGGAACGCGCATGTAGGGATAAAAGAAGCCGCGGCGGAAGTCATTGTTGGCGGCGGTGCGCTAGCTCATCGCATCGGGCGAATTCTGGCTTCTGCAGAAGCTGCAGGTGGTGCTCGTGCAACTTCAGAGATGGCAACCGAATACACGAAGATCCGTGAGCAGTTCGGTCGCACAATTTCAACATTCCAAGCGATCAAACACCACTGCGCCAATATGTTGATCCAAACTGAAACCGCCACAGCCCTGGCCTGGGATGCGGCCCGAACCGGCCTAGATCCAAAGCATGGACCGATTGCAGCAGCAGCAGCTGCTACCTTGGCGCTTCCTGCTTTCGAATTCAACGCACGCAAAAATATTCAGGTACACGGTGGCATTGGATTCACGTGGGTACACGATGCTCACCTGTACTTTAAGCGCTCTGCTGCCCTATCAGTCCTTTTCGGCAATGCGGACGATGCCGCGGCAGAACTCACGGCACTGAGCGCAAATGGCAATCAGCGCGTCTACGCATTCGACCTTCCAGAAGAAGCCGAAAGCTTCCGTGCTGATGCCAAGTCTGCGGTAGCTGCCTACAAACTTGCATCTGAAAGTGACCAACGCCGAGTGCTCTTTGAGTCCGGCTATCTCGTTCCGCATTGGGGCAAGCCTTGGGGTCGTCAGGCTTCGGCAATTGAACAGATTGTGATCGAGGAAGAATTCACTGGGATCGATGTTCCAAACTTGGGTATCACCGGCTGGGTTGGTTTGACGCTCTCACAGTTGGCTACTGAAGATCAGGTGCAGCGTTGGCTACGCCCTGCGATGCTCGGTGAAACCGTGTGGTGTCAGTTGTTCTCTGAACCGGGCGCTGGTTCTGACGCTGCAGCTGTCTCGACTAAGGCCGTCAAGGTTGAAGGCGGATGGCAAGTTGATGGGCAAAAGGTTTGGACTTCAGGTGCTCAGCACTGCCAGTTCGGATTGGCAACAGTGCGCACAGATCCTGATGCTGCAAAGCACAAGGGTGTGACCGCAATGGTGATCAAGATGGATGCTCCAGGAGTAACGATCCGTCCACTACGCGAAAACAGCGGCGACTCTATGTTCAACGAAGTCTTCTTTGACGCAGTTTTCGTACCAGATGCAGATGTCGTGGGCGAGGTAAACAATGGTTGGGCAGTTGCTCGCGCAACGCTTGGAAACGAGCGTGTCACCATCGGTGGGCAAGCTCGCGCTGGAATTGATGCGTACGACCTCATTGAATTACTTCCAGGCGGAGTTAAAGCAGATGTCGGCCACGATCGTGAAGTGGGAAAAACCATTGCAAACGAGCAAGTGATTCGTTTAATGAATCTTCGCGCCGCGACCCGTGCCGTTATCGGTTCAGGCCCAGGCGCTGAAGGCAACATCACCAAGGTGCTGGTTTCTGAACTTGCGCAGTCTTCAACTGAACTTGCCATGAAACTACTGGGTGATGCGGGAGTCGACGGTGAAAACGGATCGATCACATACCAGTATGTGTTCAACCGCTCTCTGACAATTGCTGGTGGAACTTCTGAAATCAGTCGCAACGTGATCGCGGAGCGAATCCTTGGGATGCCTCGAGACCCACTAATTCGTTGAGCTCAACCCAAACGGGTTCATCGACTAGCCCGCGCCCGCAACAGACTGGCACTGCCAGATCTGCGCTGCAGGTGCGGGCTTTTCGATACATGCTTATCGGATCGTTCCTGTCGCAAATTGGCACCTGGATGCAGACCGTTGTTCTTGGTGCCTACATATATAGCCAGACTGGATCGCCACTTTATGTTGGTTTAATTACCTTCGCACAACTTGGACCAATGATTTTCTTGCCAGTGGTCGGTGGCTGGCTGACCGATAAGTTTGATGTTCGAAAATACCTGCTGCTCCTACAAAGCTGGCAAGTTCTATGTGTGATCGCCCTCGCTTTTGTTTTACGCGCACCTGAACTTCATTTTCCATCAGCCTTTGCTTGTGTGCTTGGTGTTGGTATCGGCAACGCACTCATCGGACCAGCTTGGGGGTCGTCTGTTCCCAGTTTGGTCGGCCCAGAAAATTTACGAGCAGCAGTGTCATTGAACTCAACTCAAATGAACATGGCGCGGGTGATCGGGCCTGCCATTGGCGGAATCCTTTTCCCCATCATTGGGGCATCAGGTGTGATGCTGCTTAATGCAGCCAGTTTCTCATTTGTGATGTCGGCTGTTTTCTTCATTCGTTTTCCACCACGCAAAAAACTTTCCGGCTCTGATGCCGGAATTGGCGGAGGCATTCAGATTCTCAAGCAGGATCCATTCGTTCGAAGAATCATCGTCAGTATCTTCGCTCTAGCGCTGCTGACGTTGACCTTTCTGTACCAGCTACCTACCATCGCAGGTGAAGATTTCGGCATTAATGTAAAGAGTTCGGGTTACGGTTGGCTCTACGCGTGTCTCGGTGGCGGCGCTGTTACCGGAGCAATCGCCCTCAGCACTTTTCTCGTGCGCCGCGATCCGTTTCGAGTGATTCAATTTGGCCTGATCGGCGTTGCGGCGATGATGGCGATTCTGGTGTTTGCGAAGCAACCGGCCTTTGCCTACCCGATCATTTATCTCCTAGGCATCTCCTACCAACTCGTGGTCATCTCACTTAATGCGACTGCACAAACCCACGTGTCTCTCGAGCGACGCGGACATCTCATGGGCCTATGGATGACTGCTCTAGGTGGAACAGTGCCTATTGGCATGCTGCTAGCCGGCTTTATTGCTGAACACACCTCTATGCGTGTCGTACTTGCCTATGGTTGCTTCGTTGCAGTCCTCGTGACTTACGTATTACGCCCTGCAATCTTGAGAAAAATTGAACGCCGCAGTAACGAATTAGGCTTTGGCATTTAGAGTAAGTTCACGCACCTCGTCTGAAAGGTCTCGTCATGCGCTTGTCCTACACCTTGGATTACACCAAAGATGTGCTAGCCCTTACCCCAACGATTCAAGATCTTGAGAGCGCTGGACTGGACCTGCTTTGGCTGCAGGAGGCTTATAGCTTTGACGCAGTCTCTGCGATCGGTTATCTCGCTGCTAAGACAACCACCCTTGGTTTGGGCACGGCTATTTTAAATGTGTATAGCCGAACTCCTGGTGTGCTCGGCATGACGGCTGCCGGTTGCGATCACCTCAGTAGCGGTCGCTTCCATCTAGGACTTGGTGCTTCAGGGCCACAAGTAGTTGAAGGTTTCCATGGCATGGCGTATTCAAAGCCGCTCACTCGCACCAAAGAAACTGTTGAGATTGTTCGCAAGATCGTGGCCCGTGAAGTAGTGGAGTTCTCCGGTGACACAGTCAGCGTGCCGTTGACTAAGGAGGCCGGTGGCACCGGTCTTGGTAAACCCTTGAAGCTGATCAATAAACCCGATCGCGCAAGCGTTCCCATCTACCTTGCTGCCCTTGGAGATAAGTCAGTAGAAACGGCAGCCGAAATTGCCGAAGGCTGGCTGCCCTTCTTCTGGGTGCCAGAACAAGCAACAAAAGTCTTTGGATCGGCACTGAAGCCAGGCCTAGCAAATCGTTCACCTGAACTTCCAGCCCTGGACATCGTAGCTAATACCACCGTTGCCATTGGTGAAAATTTGGATCGTGAAACCTTGCTCCAAGGCATGCGAAATCACATTGCCTTGTATGTAGGCGGCATGGGAGCGCGTAATGCAAACTTCTATAACGACCTTGCCCAGCGGATGGGCTGGGTCGATGAAGCCTTGGCCATCCAAGAGTTCTTCCTCAACGGCAAGCGCGAAGAGGCTGCGGCTGCCGTGCCGCAGGCGTGGCTAGATCAGGCGACCTTGGTTGGCTCCGCTTCTTTCGTGGCAGAACGCCTTGCTGCATATAAGGAGTCCGGAGTCACCAGTTTGGATATCACGATTCCGGCTGGTGTGGATCCCGTCACAACCGTGGAACAACTTCGTTCACTTATGTAGCAATTAGGCCAAGTTCCCTACGCGGGGCGCACTTTTTGCCTAAGTTCTTCTTATAACTATGAGCCCAAGGAGGAGCCTTGCCGATTCCTATCGTCAACTATCTGGCATTGGAACCGCAACCACATCTGGTTGCCCAAGAGTGCACGGCATGTAAGTCCAAGTTCTTTGGACGCCACAATGCCTGCCCGAAATGCTTTGGAGAGACTTTCGCAGAGTTTGACGTGCCAGCTACTGGAGTCTTGAAGACCTTCACCATCGTTCATCACGATGCCAAGGGCGTTCCCGTGCCTTACTGCGCTGCGATCATTGATTGTGGCGGTATGACCGTCTCAGGAAACATCATCGGTGTCGATCCAGACCCCGAGATCATCACCCGCGGCATGCAGGTGCAACTCAAGACTTACTCACTTGGCACAGACGCTGAAGGCGTTGAGGCCATCGGTTTCGGCTTCGAGCCGGTTTAGGGATACGAGGTAATCACATGAGCGAAAATGTTTGGATTCTCGGAATTCATATGACCCCATTCGGCAAGCGTGCCGATAAGGATGTTTTGGACCTAGCAGCAGAAGCTGCCTTAGCTGCATTGAAAGATGCTGGCGTCACTATGAAAGACATGCAGGTCATGGGCTACGGCAACCTTCGTGGCGGCACCAGCGGTCAGAGTTTACAAAAGCAGATTGGCCAGACAGGTATTCCATCCTTCAATGTGTCCAATGCCTGCGCTACCGGATCAACCGCGATGCGCGCAGTAATCATGGCAATCAAAGCAGGCGAAGCTGATATGGGCATTGCTGTTGGTGTTGAAAAGCTGTACGGCGCAGGCCTACTCACAGGTAACTCTGTTGGCAGCGGACCAGAGACCTGGACACCTACCGGCCGTAATGGTGCTATCAAGAACCTTGATGGCTACATCGGCACAAGCGGAATGGCTGGCCTTTTCGCCCAAATTGGCATGGCCTACAACGACAGTGATCCGCGGGCTGACTTTGAACTCTTTGCGCGCATTTCAGAAAAGAGTCACTCACACTCGACACTGAATCCAAACGCGGCTTACCAAAACAAGATGTCACTCGAGCAGATCATGAACGATCCAATGATTGCCTACCCTCATACACGTTCCATGTGCTCGGCAAACTGTGACGGTGCTGCTGCTTCGGTGATCGTGAGTGAAACAAAGCTACGCACGCTCTCGCTTGAGCAGCAACGTCGCGCAGTCAAGATCAGTGCTTCTATTCTTGCATCTGATCCATGGACTGAGGCCAGTCAGGAATTCCCAGATGTTAGTACGGTGACTCGTAATGCTTCCGTTGCAGCATACGAGCAGGCTGGACTTGGACCAGACGACCTAGATCTTGTTGAATTACATGACTGCTTTGCAGCGGCAGAACTCGTGCACTACGACAACCTTGGGCTATGTGAGCCAGGCGGTGCAATTGATTTCTTCAATTCAGGTGCAACCTGGCGTGATGGAAAACTGCCTGTGAACGTGTCGGGGGGCTTGCAATCAAAGGGTCACCCAATTGCCGCAACCGGCATTGCCAATATCTGGGAAGTTGCAACTCACCTTCGTGGTGAGGCAGGTCCCCGCCAGATTCAAGGCGCTAAAGCAGGCATGGCGCACGTTATCGGTTTGGGTTCTTCTTGCACTGTTCATATCTTGGAAAAGAGCGGCTTGTAAACCGCCTTTAGCTCAAAATAAATCGGGGTGGATGCCAACTGGCATCCACCCCGATTTCGTATTCGAGGTTACTCAGTGAAGGAAATTGCCTTCTCCGGGCAGGCAGCTACTGCCCGTCGGACCTGCTCCTGCAGATTAGCTGGAACGTCTGCATTGATGACTTCGCCGCGACCACGATCATCATCGGTGAAAACATCTGGTGCAATTTCATAGCAGCGACCGTGCCCTTGGCATGCAACGCTGTCAATTGAGACCTTCATGACTAACCCTTCGTTGTTTTCCACTCAAGTGGCAAATAATCAATGCCACGCAAAGATGACGCCACCCACTCAATTTGAGTGCCTGGTTTGATCGAGTAAAACGGTATCCGCTTGTGCCACTCTGTCAGCACTGTACGC
This sequence comes from Actinomycetota bacterium, assembly GCA_947472655.1. Classification (GTDB taxonomy): domain Bacteria; phylum Actinomycetota; class Actinomycetes; order S36-B12; family S36-B12; genus UBA11398. The sequence goes on along the minus strand of CANJCG010000007.1, from coordinate 89 downwards.
AGTTCCATACGAGCAAGGTGTGAACCCAAGCAGCGGTGATTTCCACCACCAAATGACAGGTGCGACTTGTCTCCTCTGGTGAGATCAAC
>CANJCG010000006.1 GCA_947472655.1 Actinomycetota bacterium | reverse complement strand
ATCGGCAGTCCTGCTTCATTCATCGCTGCGACAAAGCCTCGGTGGCGATCTTTCTCGGCAGTAAACGGCAAAGCCGACCCCGAGTCCGCGATAAGTCCAATGCGCTGATGCCCCAAGTTAATGAGGTGCTGCGTTGCCATTCGAGCCGCATAGACGTCATCGATCGTGACGCTTGGAACATCTCCGACCTTTACGCCGATTAACAATGATGGTAGGTCAAGTTTCAAAACATCTGCCAACTGTTGATCATCGGGTGGAACCGAAATAATCAACGCACCATCAACACGTCGGCGAAGTCGAGGAGCTGGCGGCAAGCGATGTTGGGAATCTGGGTTGCTTACTGTCATCAGCAAGAGATCCATCCCAGCACCTTGCAAGGTGGATTCCACTCCGGATAACACCGTTGAGAAAAACCAGCGAGAGATGTACGGCATGATCACGGCCACGCTGCCGGTGCGCCCACTGGCTAATCGTGAAGCGCTTGGCGAAATAACGTAATCAAGGTCTGCTGCGGCACGCTCAACCCTGGCGCGTGTTTGTTCGTCCACATTGGCTAGCCCACGAAGAGCCCGAGAGACAGTGGCAGTTGACACTCCTGCGCTCTGCGCCACATCGCGAATCGTGATGCCCATGTGATCTCCTCATGTAACGAACCTAAAGCGATTACATGCTACTTGCTCATGAGGGTCAAGAACCCCTGTGTGCCAGCCTGTAAACGATGCCATCGAGGATGTCATATTCGGAGACTCGGATGGAGATCGGGCTGGTTCTGCGCGCTAATTCCCGAAGAATCAGCGCTCCGCCTCCGATCACATCTACTCGGCCTTCGTGCATGAAAGGCAGCGCAGCGCGCTGAGCACGAGTCATCGCTAAGAGCCGCTGAGTTAATTCCTCCACCTGAGCAGAGGTCAACGTAGAGCCGTGGATGATTTCTGGTTCATACCTTTGAAGATCCATTGCCATCGCGGAAACAGTCGTCACCGTTCCAGCCACACCCACCACTGTTTTAGCAAGACTGAAGTCAACAGTTCGGGCAGCCTCATCAAAGGCTGCCGCGATATCAGCCTCAACTGCGGTTACTTGTTCTTGGCTCGGTGGATCGGCAGCGAGGTGCCGTTCGGTCATGCGTACACAACCAATATTCATCGAAACTGAGTTTTGTATTTGCACATCATCAGTGAGATCGCCAAGCACGAATTCTGTAGACCCACCGCCGATGTCAACCACGAGCACGGGTGATTCCAGATTCGTGAGGCCGCGCACGGCGCCTAAGAATGAGAGTTCCGCTTCTTCAGTGCCTGTGATGACTTCTGGACTCACGCCTAGGCGTTGATGAACTCCTTCGATAAAGGCAGCACGATTGCTCACATCTCGGCTTGCTGATGTTGCAACAAATCGCACGGACTTCACACTATGCGCGTCAATCAACGTGCGGTACTCCTCACATGCTGCAAAGGTTCGTTCCAGTGCTGCTGGTGAAAATTCACCAGTCTTATCAACACCCTCTCCCAATCGCACGATGCGCATCTCGCGAACTAATTCAATAAGTTTGCCATCTGTGTCAATATCTGCAATCAAAATACGAATCGAATTTGTTCCGCAATCAATCGCTGCAACTGGCCCACCGGCACATGAATTACGTTGCCAATATTGCCCCACCAGCACCAGAACCTCATCGCCAAATGGATTCACTCCAGGACCCGCGGCCAAGGAATGACCAGCAAGCACGTGCAAACACTTCACGCGATCAGGCATGCCACCTGCACTAATACCAGCGATCTCATCAACATGGCCAAGCTCTTCGCGTCTTGCTAAGTAGTGCTCGTGAGCTTGTTGATACTGCAATGCGAGAGCGGGGTCAGTTTGTAACCGCGCTTCCATCTCCCGCATCACGCCTTCACTCTCCAGCGTGCCGATTGCCGAAGCCAACCGAGGACATGTGAGGTAATAGGAAGTGGGAAAAGGTGTGCCATCCGGCAAGCGCGGTTCGGTGCGAACTACATCTGGTGCTCCGCAAGCACAACGATGCGCAATTTCAACGACGCCTCGAGGAACGCGGCTAAGTTGTTCCCGGATTATGCGTAAGTCGTCAGGAAGCAACCTTGGCCCCAGGAGTCAAGACGCTCAATGAACCTACTTCGGGAGCGCCGTTGTCGGCTTCCTGCAATGTTCCCCAAATCTTGTCGACCCAAGTGCGACGGGCCGTGGCCTGCGCCAGTGACTCGGCAGCAGGTCGACCATCAGCGCCCAAGGTTGTGTAGCCGATCTCACCAGGAAGCACGAAGTGCAGCCGACGGCGAGCTTCAGCCGCAATAAATGCCGGATCCTGCCAGCGTTGCGCTGAAATCGTGAGCTCTGCAACTCGCTGCTGGGTAGTCAGCACTTGAGCTTCGAGGGCTGAAATCTCAGCCCGCTGGGCTAACCACAATTTCACTGGAACTGCGAGAGTGAAAAAGAGTGCCCCTATGACTAAAACCAAGACCACGGCTCGACCCGTTAGGGCAGCGCGACGCCGAGGGGAAGGCTGGGGCGCACTCACGTTATGATCGTCGCAGACTTAAGTAACGGATCTAGCGAGTGAAACGCGGGAACGCGGATGCGCCTGCATAGCGGGCAGCGTCATCAAGCTCTTCTTCAATGCGCAGCAACTGGTTGTACTTTGCGACCCGCTCTGATCGGGCCGGAGCGCCGGTCTTGATCTGACCACAGTTGGTGGCAACTGCAAGGTCAGCGATTGTGGTGTCTTCAGTTTCACCAGATCGATGGCTCATCATGCAGCGGTAGCCACTGGTCTGAGCCAAAGTGACTGCGTCCAGAGTTTCAGAGAGCGATCCGATTTGATTCACCTTGACCAAAAGCGCATTCGCACAATTTTCTTTAATGCCACGTGCAAGGCGCTCAGGGTTCGTCACGAAGAGATCATCACCAACAATTTGAACCTTGCTACCGATTGCTTCAGTGATGTGTCGATAACCAGCCCAGTCATCTTCATCCAACGGATCTTCAATTGATACCAATGGGAAGTCAGCAAGCAGTGAAGCGTAGTAATCCGTCATTTCCTGAGCTGTGCGTGGCTTTCCTTCGAATTGATAAGCACCATTCTCGAAAAATTCAGATGAAGCAACATCGAGGGCAAGCGCTACATCTTTTCCAAGCTTGAGGCCTGTGAGTTCAACTGCTTGCACAATTAACTCAAGCGCAGCTCGGTTGTTTGGCAAGTCAGGAGCGAAACCACCTTCGTCGCCAAGGCCTGTTGCGTATCCAGCCTTCTTCAACACACTCTTCAGCGCGTGATAAACCTCAGTGCCTTCGCGAAGGGCCTCTTTGAAACTTGCTGCACCAATGGGAGCAATCATGAACTCTTGAATGTCTACGCCTGTATCCGCGTGTGAGCCACCGTTGAGGATGTTCATCATTGGCACGGGAAGTACGTGTGCGTTTGGTCCGCCTACGTAGCGAAACAGTGGCAAACCGGCAGACTGCGCGGCAGCTTTGGCCGTGGCAAGTGAGACACCAAGAATTGCGTTTGCGCCCAGACGAGACTTATTGGGTGTTCCGTCAAGATCAATCATGATCTGATCTATCAAACGCTGATCATCTGCATCCATGCCGATGACTGCTGCTGCAATTTCGTCTTCAATTGCATCCACGGCCTGCTGCACGCCTTTGCCGCCGTAGCGCTTCTCACCATCGCGACGTTCTGCCGCCTCAAACGCCCCTGTGGAAGCGCCAGAGGGGACAGCTGCGCGAGCAACTGTGTCATCCTCCAAGAGGATCTCAACTTCAACTGTGGGGTTACCACGGGAATCGAGAATTTCGCGGGCAATGACTGATTCGATGGAAGCCATGGCCCTAGCCTAGAGGAGGCTGCGCACCCGGCTCGTGCGGTCTGGGGCTACCTGCACTTCGATGCGATCTTGCACCCAATCTTTCATTTCTGTTACGTGGCTGACAACACCGACAATGCGTCCTCCAGAGCGCAGGGCATCGAGTTGTTCAAGCACGAGTTCGAGGGATTCTTGGTCAAGGGAGCCAAATCCCTCATCAACGAAGAGGGTCTCAAGCTGAGAACCTCCTGTTTCATCTCGCACCACATCGGCAAGCCCCAAAGCCAGGGATAGCGCCGTATAGAAAGTCTCACCACCTGAGAGCGACCGCGGATCACGAGTCTGGCCACTCCAGGCATCGCTGACCTTGATGCCAAGACCGGCCTGAGCATTGCCCTTGGCATCCTCATCTAATACAAGTGAATATTTGCCGGCGCTCATGCGAAACAGGTGAATACTGGCTGCGCTGAGTACTGATTCAAAACGACGCTGAACTGCATAACTTTGTAGCGTCATCCTGCGATTATTTATCGAAGACTTCGACGCCGAGACTGCATCGGATAGGTCAATCGCAGCACTGGTACTCGCTAAAACTTGCTCTTGTTCATTGAGTGCATGCTCAAATTTCGCGCTTGGGGCTTGCACTGCTTTATAGGCGTGCTCGAGTCGACCAACGAGTGACTCGCTGACTTCCAACTCTTGTAGTGCATGTTTTGAAACTTTTTGTACTTCAAGTAGCCATCTTCCAAGATCTACCGCTCCTGCATCCGATACTTCTGTCACTTCGTCGAGATCGGGAATCGCAATTTGACCGCGTGCTAATTCTTCATCAACAGCAAGGAAGGCTTTGAGATTTGAGATTCGGGATCGAGTGTCTGCATCAAGTTCGATAGCTGACTGTGCCAAGCCAAGTACTAATTGATCACTCTCTTGCTGGGCTTGAGTGTTCTTCTCGTATTGATCGAGTTCTGCTGTTCGTTGGGCATGCACCTGAATAGCTTTCTTCTGCGCATCCTCAAAATCGTGTTCATACTCAACAAGTGCGATGAGCTCTTTTTCAAATTCAACTACTTGATCACAGGCAGCCTGAGCTGCATTGAGGGCCAGCGCTGCATTACTGAGTTCATTGGCGATCTCGTCGAGGGTGAGCCCCATAATCGAGCCTCGCAATTGCGCAACTTCAAGTTGAGTTAATCGCAATGCTTCCGAGATCTGTTCGAGCTCATCGCTTCGCTCTGTGACGGACTTGCTTAACTGATCCAACTTTTGGCGAATCAATTCAATTTCTTCGTCTGTCACGAAAACCAACTCGGACTGAGCTAGATGTGGATGATCAACTGAGCCACATACGGGGCAAGCTCGACCATCTTCCAGCATCGTGGCCAGCACTGCTGCCCGTTCGTGTAACTGTTGAAGCAATCGAGTATCGAGTGCTGATCGTTCTGCGATGAGTAGTTCTTCTGCCTGGGCCCATTGAAGTTTCGCGCTTTTCATGAGGTCTTCTTGTTCGAGGGTTACTGCTTCAAGGTTCATGAGTGCTTGCGCACTCTCGGCCTTAAGTTCAAGCGTCGCGACATCATTTTCGCGCTGTGCCGCGGTCGCAGCCAGCGCGGTGACAGCAGCAACTGTCTGCTCAAGACGAGTTTTTTCAGCAGGAGCCTGCTCATTTTTCGCTTCTAACTCTGCAAGCTGTTCCTGTGCTGATACTACTGCGGTGATAAGCATCGAATGATGCAGTGCGCGTTCTTCTTCTTGCTGCTCACGCTCTATCAAAGGCTCTAGCCGTCCAATGAGTTGTTGGGCGCTAGCCAATGCCTCGAGAGCCTGCACTCGCGAATAAGTGTCTGCCTGCTCCCCAAGATCCAGTGCCTTCTGATTACGTTCGCTGAGTAGATCAGCGACTGCCGCAGTGGCGGTCAGATACTCCTGCGCTCGGTTGGCACTCACCAACGCGGAATCAGATCTTTCTTTTGCCGATGTACACATCTGGACTTGGCGTTCAAGGCGTAGTGCAAGCCAACTTCTCAAGAAACCTGCTGCTGCAATGCGATCGGGGTTTGGCCGGCTCCCATCGCCAATTATGGCAAGGCACTCGTGAAGCTCACTCTCTGCAGCAAGTTCACCAACGGCACCCAGCACCTGTTGCGTCGCGTCATGCACTGCTTGCGCGCATGTTTCCCTTAACGCTTTTGCCTTACTTCCAGCACTTTCCAGATCCTCCTGCAATTTCTTGAAAAACTCATTTCCAAGCAACGGACCAAGTGAAGCGAAACGCTCTGAAGGTCGCATCCTCAACAACTCGGCAAATTCGCCCTGGGGCAACACCACAAGTTGGCGAAATTGTTGTGCATTCATTCCAAGCAGCTCATTAATGTGGCTACCGATTTCACCAGCACTTGTGAGTTCAACTTTTGCTGTTCCATCAGCAGCGAACTCCCGCAGTAACTGAGTTGCCGGTGCTTCTGTCGTGCCCTCACCACTTTTTTTCGCTCGCGAATATCTCGGTGTTCGCTGCATCCACACTCGACGATCACCAACGGAAAATTCGCAGGTCACAATGCTTGGTTCTGTCGGTAGGCAATAAGCACTGCGCATCCGTGAACCGTCTGCTTCTTTTCCCGAAATATCCCCATAGAGTGCAAAGACAATTGCATCGATAATTGTGGTCTTACCGGCACCGGTTGGTCCATCAATGAGAAAAACTCCAGATGAAGTCAACCGATCAAAATCAATTGCTTGGGCATCCCTAAACGGGCCTATCCCGGCAAACTCGAGTTGATGTAAGCGCATAGCTACTGCACCTGCGCGATTCGAACTCGCTCAACTGCTTGCTCGATGAGCGTGAGTTCTTGATCAGTAGCAGCAACACCGGCTACGTAATTGATGAACTGGGATGTCACTTCAACCGGATCAAGGGTGGCAATATCGACTGCGCGATACTCAGTTGTGAGTGCTGCGTTACTCGGAGAGAATTCTAACTGCAAGGTATGGGGGAAACGTTCGCGCAATCGTTCCATTGGTCGTTCGGGACGACGATCGTCAGTAACTACTGCTCGAATCCAATGTTCTTGCACACCGTCCCACACAGGGTTGCTAAGAAGGTCGTCAATGTCGCCACGAATTGTTGCCAGTGACCTGGGAGTAGGAGTCGGAAGCAAAATGGCTTCTGTGCCTCGGCTAGTGATTTCAAGAAGCACCACCGATTTCACTTGCCCTTCCTCTGAGAAGGAGTAAGCGATGGGTGAACCCGAATAGCGTGCGAGCATTCCGTCAGGTGTTGAGACTTCCTGAGGCCGATGGAGGTGGCCGAGCGCTACGTAGTTTGCGCCCTGAAAAATCGAAACTGGAGCGTCAGGTATTCCCCCGACTCGCACATCTCTTTCGGATTCGCTCGAGACTCCCCCAGTGACAAACGCATGCGAGACCACGACGATCGGCATTTCAAAATCAGCAACGCCTCTAATCTGATCCATCGCCGCCCCGAGAACACCTGCGTGACTGCGCTCGCAGTCAAAGTTTGCCGAGTGAAAGGCTGGTTCCAGATATGGAATGCAGAAAATCTGAACCTGCTCAGCTGCCTGAGTTCGGTCATTTGTTTGTGCAGTCAAGATAATCGGGCGAGCTAGGTCTGTAGCGGTCGCGCGCACATGCACACGTGCAGCTTCTAGGAGCGGACCAGCGAAGCCAAGTCGCGTAGCTGAATCATGGTTACCCGGAATGAGAATAACTTCGGTTCGCTTCGCTAATTCGATGAGCGCCCACTCAAAAAGCGAGATGGTTTCTACCGCTGGCACAGATCGGTCGTAAATATCACCACTAATCATCACTGCGTCAACCTGATGCTCATCAACTTGTGTGATCAGCCACTCCAGAAAGACCCGCTGATGGTCAATAAGTGGAATGGAAAACAAATTCCGACCTAAATGCCAGTCAGAGGTGTGGAGCAATTTCATGTCAAAGACCCAGGAGTGCACGCAAATGGCGTGGAGCAGGGGAACCAAACTGCAACATCAAGTCGTGAACTTCACGATCGGTCCAAGACGGATGAAGTATCCGTAGGTCGGTCGCAATTTCGCGAACCGCAAGGTATCCAACGAAGTAGGTGGGGAGCTGACCAGCAGTCAACAGTGCTCGCCGCCACTTGCCAACGGCTTCACCTTCTTCTTGAAAGCCACGATGCATCATCAGATCAAGCGCTTCGTGTTCATCAATAGTGTCGGTATGAACTCGAACATCGAGAATCGCATTAATAGTCATTCGTGCTTGCATCTTCAACTGCTGAAGCCGCAAACCCAAAGCTGACTTCTCATCGTCGGTTGGCAAAAACCCTGAATTGATCATGAGCTCTTCCGCATAAACAGCCCAACCTTCAATGAAGACACTGCTTCGACCAAAAGCTCGGACCCGCGTTGCCTTTTCTGCAACCCGGGAGTGGGCAAGTTGCAGCACATGCCCCGGGAAAGCCTCGTGGATCGTGAGATCGTGCAACTGCACACCGTTGTATTCCCGATAGAAGGATTCAATGCGGTCAACTGGCCAATCCTGTGGCGTCGGTGAAACCGCGACAAAAGTTGGCAGTTCGATGGATTCAAGAGGGCCCGGTGAATCACAGTAAGCAACAGCCACACCACGATGAATTTCTGGCATCTCGATAACTTGCACATCTGTCACCGGCATCCCTACCAGTGGCACAGACTCGAGAAATGAAATAGTTCTCGCTAATGAATCTGACACTTGAGTCAGTACATCAGCATTAGTCACCGGAAATTTGGTGGCGACATCGTCAAGTGCACGCCTAACAAGATCATCTGTGTTTGGCGACTCATTGAGATAAGCGGCAGCTGCCTCAATGAGTGCCTGCTCTGTCTTCAGTAAATGTGTATTGGCTTGCGCAAGTAACTCACTTGCCTGCGTATCGTCATCCAAGGCGTGCCACAAAAGCGCAGAGTAAAGGTGGGTACCTAACCGAGGATCTCGCGTTGCTGTCGGCAACTGTTCTGTCAGCCAGTCAATGAACTTCTCTATTGCTGCTTGGGCTTCTCGAATTTCTGGGGAATTTTCGCCAAGGTGTTCTGTGAGAGTTCCTTGAATTAGATGCAACGTGCCTTGGAATTGCCCGATGGCAGTTTCTACGTGAATCTTGGGCATGCTGCCAAGTTCATTTCTTGCATCCTGAAGGAACCGGGGAATTTTGGCCAACCGCGAGCGTGCCGACTCCAGGCGTTCAATCATTGGTGCAAATTCGCGCGACAACAATGAATGCAGCCCGTTACCTGGGTTCCAGACCATTGGGTTCCACGTCACTGATTGAACTTCGCGTAGCTCAAAGAGGGTGCGCGTAATAGCGGACCGCAATATTTCCAAGTCCACTTGATCTTCGATTGTTAATTCAAGATCGTCAATCGCATCCAGGTCGGTGAGGTAGTCGCCTAGTTCCAAGGCCAGTGAATTTCTCCCAGCCGTTGTGTAATCAGGTAAGTACTGGTCATAGGCATGTTCACCCATCGCAGTCGCGCGGATTGGTTCCGAACGAAGCATTGCTGCCATCACTTTGTTGGCAATGCCATCAAATACTTTTTTCATTGCTCTAAACCTTCCAGCGCGCGAACTTCTACTACTCGCCGTCGAACAGCCTGACGCAATGCAGCCTCGCTATCCCACTTGCGCTCACGAGCTAAAGAGGTGAGTTCTAACAGGAAGTCCCCGAACTCTTCCTGGGTATGCAGATGACTTGCAAGCTCTTCGGCGCGAACCCGCTGCGCCGTGGGTTCAATGGAGTCTTTCAGTCGTTTACTTCGAGAAATTACTTTTGCGGCAAGGAGCAATGCAGGTAAACTTTGCGGGATTCCATCTGTTACTGACTCGCGACCTTTCTCTTTGACCTTTCGTTCATGCCAATTGAGGTTTGCGTCAGGGTAGTCGCCATCTATAAACACATGTGGGTGACGAAGGATTAATTTCTCAACGATGCCTCTTGCCACGTCTTCAATATTCCAGGGATCATCTGCATCATCCTGCGCAATTCGCGAATGAAAAACTACCTGCAAAAGCACGTCGCCAAGTTCTTCGCGTAAGCCATTTCGATCATTGAGTTCAATGGCTTCAACGGCCTCGTAGGTCTCTTCGACTAGATACTCCAAAAGTGACTCGTGAGTTTGCTCTGCATCCCACGGGCAGCCACCAGGAGACCGCAGCCGATCCATCACTGCTACAAGCTCGAGCAGATAACTATCAGTGGCCACGAGTTTCTCCCGTCAATACCGATACGAAAGTTACTGAGTTGGAGGCACAGTTGGAAGAGCGGTAGATAAATCAGAAGGCACTGATCCGAGTTGGAGGTTCTGTGAATCCCAGGTGCCAAAGCGAGGATTCACTTCTGGATTCACCTCTTTGCTCTTAGCAACCACAGCTGCGACTAAGGCAGCAGTTGCCTGCTCAGCTGTCGCTCTGGGGGCAACAGCCCTGGCTACTAATTGCGCCATCAAGGAGAAGCGGATGCGATCTTCAATTTGATTCGGTGCAACATTTTGCTTCAAGTAGGCGGCATTGAGCGCATCTTCGCCGCCCGTTGTCTTCACTTCAGCCGCTCGCTCGCGATCGATCTGGCCTTGCGTCACAACAACGTTGTTGTCGGTGGCAACCTGCGCAAGTAAATCCTGAACGATGAGCCAGTTCAGGGTCGCGGTGACAAGTGTCGGATCCGACTTATTCACTGAATAGCCTTGAGCTATCAGCACATCAGCCACTGTTGAATTAAGGGTGGCCTCAGTCACGTGCTGGGTTCCCACAACGGCGGCATCGCCTGCTGAACCAGAGCAAGCACTCACGAGTAGACCCAGCGCCACAATCGCTGCTGGTAAGAATCCGCGTCGAAGGTTGATGGTCATGAGGTGCTCTCCATAGGTTCAGGCGTGATGGGCAACGTCGCGTGAATCAACTCCGCCACCCACTGAAGCAAATCGTCACCGATGATCGGCGTACCCCCCACAAGGGAAGTCATCGGCCTCGGCACGATGATCGTATTGACTGCAGCCTTGATCAGCGTGCGTGGGTACATCCGAGTCAGACGCATTTGGGCAGATTCAGGCAAATTCACGGGTTGGAAGCGAACCCCCGGTCCCGAAGCCACAATTTCGGTGAGTCCAGCCCGGCGGGCCAGAACCCGAAGGCGAGCAACCGCAAGCAGGCTTTCAACCGGAGTCGGAATTGGGCCGTAGCGGTCGGTGAGTTCCGCAAAGACTTCATCAACTCTTTGATCGGTGCTCGCATCAGCCAGTCTCTTGTACGCCTCGAGCCGAAGCCGCTCGTGAGCGATGTATTCATGGGGAATATGCGCTTCGATCGGTAATTCCACCCGCATCTCCGCATGATCGTCACCTTCATCGCCCTTGAACTCGGCAAGTGCCTCACCAACAAGACGCACATACAAATCAAAACCAACGTCGGCGATGTGACCACTTTGTTCGCCACCTAGCAGGTTTCCAGCCCCTCGAATCTCAAGGTCCTTCATCGCGATCTGCATGCCCGAACCCAGATCGGTGTGTTGAGCGATCGTTGCTAAGCGCTCATGCGCTGTTTCAGTCAGTGGCTTTTCTGGGTTGTAGAGGAAATAGGCGTATGCACGTTCGCGCCCTCGCCCTACTCGCCCGCGAAGCTGATGCAGTTGCGAGAGTCCGAACATATCTGCTCGGTCGACAATCAATGTGTTTGCGTTCGCAATATCGATGCCCGATTCCACAATCGTCGTGCACACCAGAACGTCAACATTCTTTTCCCAGAAATCCACGATCACACTTTCGAGCGCTTGCTCACCCATTTGCCCGTGCGCAATGGCTATTCGCGCTTCCGGAACCAAATCGCGGAGGCGAGATGTTACGCGTTCAATCGACTCAACTCGGTTGTGAACAAAGAAGACCTGACCATCACGCAATAATTCGCGCCTGATCGCAGCAGTTATCTGCTTATCTTCATACGGACCAACAAAAGTGAGAACCGGATGACGTTCTTCCGGTGGAGTCTGAATAACTGACATTTCACGAATGCCGGTTACCGCCATTTCAAGGGTTCTTGGAATAGGCGTTGCTGACATCGCGAGCACATCAACGTTGTTGCGTAAAGCTTTGAGGTGCTCTTTATGTTCAACGCCAAAGCGCTGTTCCTCGTCCAAGATCACGAGACCAAGATCTTTGAAACGCACGCTTGGTGTGAGCAAGCGATGGGTTCCGATCACGATGTCTACAGATCCATTTTCCATTCCAGCAAGAACTTCTTTGGCTTCTTTTTCGGAATTGAACCTAGAAAGAGCTCCGATCTTGATCGGGAATGATCCATATCGCTCAGCAAAGGTTGACACATGCTGCTGCACAAGCAAAGTAGTGGGAACAAGTACTGCTACCTGTTTACCATCTTGCACGGCTTTGAATGCCGCCCGCACTGCAATCTCTGTTTTTCCGTAGCCGACATCACCACAAATAAGGCGGTCCATTGGAATCGAACTTTCCATATCGCGCTTGACTTCATCAATACAAATCAGTTGATCTGGTGTTTCAACATATGCGAAGGCATCTTCAAGCTCACGCTGCCAAGGAGTATCAGGTCCAAAGGCGTAGCCCATGGTTGCCTTGCGCGCTGCATACAACTTGATGAGTTCGCCAGCAATTTCTTTGACTGCCTTTCGAGCCTTACCTTTAGCCTTCTGCCAATCCGCGCCACCGAGCCGATGGACACTGGGCATTTCTCCACCCACGTACTTGGTAACGAGATCGAGTTGATCAGTGGGTACAAACAAACGATCTGCAGGTTGGCCACGCTTGCTTGCTGCATATTCCAAAACGAGGTATTCGCGGATGGCTCCGCCGATTTCGCGTTGCACCATTTCTACGTAGCGACCAACCCCGTGTTGTTCATGCACGACAAAATCACCTGTTGCCAGCGTTAGCGGGTCGATCGCCCTTCGACGACGCGAAGGCAACTTACGCATATCTTTCGTAGATGCTCGCTGGCCAAGGAGATCGCGTTCGGTGATCACGGCCAGAGCGCATTCATGTAAAACAAACCCGTGCTCAATAGATCCAACTGCCACGGTGACGACACCCGGAGTTGGCGCAGTGGTCAACTCCTCAACGAAAGTGGTCGGTACTCCCTCGGTTGTGAGCGCTTCGGCAAGGCGTTCAGCTGACCCTCGGCCTTCACTAACCAGCACCACTGCCCGATTATCCGCAGCCCACGCGCGCATGTGTTCGATCGCTTGGGCTACGTCTCCCCGATAGGCCTCAATACCAATCGCATCAACATTAATTCCGGCATTGGGATCAATACTTTCATCTGCATACAGCGGAGTCAGCTCGCACCAAGGTAGATCGCGAACCTTGCACTGGTCTTTTACTTCTTCAAGTGAAAAGAAATTAGAACCAGAAAGATCAATTGGTGCTTTATTGCCGACCGAAGCGTTATGCCACGACGCCGCAAGGAATTCATCTGCTGTGCGAGCCAAATCATGAGCACGAGTACGCACTCGCTCTGGATCAATAATCAATATTGAAGTCTGTGCCGGAAGAAATGACACAAGTGGATCCACCGAATTTACAAGCACAGGAATCAAAGCTTCCATGCCTTCAACACAAATGCCTTCGGCAAGTTGGGCGCAGATGTCAGCAACAACTGGATTTTCTTGCGCCAACTTTGCTGCACGAGCACGAACTTCAGGCGTGAGCAATAACTCTCGGACCGCGGGAGCAAAAAGTCCGTCCGGCACATTGTCTAGCGAACGTTGATCAGTGACGGTAAATGAACGTATCTCTTCAACAGCGTCGCCCCAGAATTCCAGACGTAAAGGATGTTCGGCATTTGGCGGGAACACGTCCAAGATGCCGCCACGCACTGCGATCTGGCCGCGACGTTCAACGAGGTCTAGCCGTTCATAACCAAGTTCAACTAATCGCGAAACTAGAGCTGAAAGGTCATATTGATCTCCAACACGAATACGCACCGGTTCAACTTCACTCAGTCCCCCTGCGATGGGCTGCACTACCGCGCGAACTGAAGCAACCAGCACATCGATGGGCTGCAGCAATGGATCGTGAATATCAGGGTGAGCCAATCGCCGAATGACTGCAACTCGACGACCAATGGTGTCTGAAGATGGCGAAAGGCGTTCATGCGGAAGGGTCTCCCACGAAGGAAGCACTGCGATACGCAAACTCGGGCAAAAACTCTGTACTGCAGAAGCGAGATCTTCAGCTTCTTGTCCTGTTGCCGTCACGACGAGAAGTTGGCGTCCCTCATAGTTTTGTGTCGCTGCTGCCAAGAGTGCAGTAACCAGTGACTGCACGGCTCGGGGAGACGCAATGCGACCGCCACTGAAGGCTTGCGCGCGTGCATCCCGAAATGAATCGGCCTGTGAAACAACGTCAAGCAATCCACTCAGGTTCACCCTCGCGATGCCTCCGCAAGCGCATCGCGCGCCATATCGACAATCAACGGGTGGGACACCATCAAACTTGGTACCCAGGGCGGCATGTGGTTGAACTCAATTTCGGCGCCATCGATGTGCGAGGGGAGGAAGCCGTAATGGCGGGCAACTCCATATGGTGCTGCGACATCCCATTCGTAGAATCCACTTTCGTGCACATAAAGTTCTGCACGGCCTGAAACCAGCTCATTGACTTTTGCCCCAACTGAGCCCACGTCGATGAGTTCACAACCGTGCTGGGTAATTCCTGCTGTGGCCATTCGAGCGCCAAGAATTTCAAGAGCGGGCCCTAGGAAAACAGGTGGGCGATTGCGTGAGGCTACGACTCGCACAGGCCGATCAGTTGGAAAGGCTGGCTCGTCAGGAACAACATCGCCCATAGATCGACATAAACCTTGAGCTGGAAGATCCACTGTGCATGCCGATAATTTCTTCAACTCGGGCTCCCAGAGCGCAACATGAACTGCAAAGTCGGCTCGGCCCTGACCGTATTCCCAGGTGCCATCTAGCGGATCAACAATCCAAAGCCGAGTTGCGTCTAAGCGGGATTCGTTATCTGCACCCTCTTCACTCAAGAGCGCGTCATCGGGGCGATGCTCCAACAAGGCGGCGGCTAGGTGTTCATGCGCGAGACGATCACCTTGCTTTCGCAATGAGGTGGCTTTTTCTTTATCCCAAGTGGATGGGTTGCCATACGATTCGCGCAGTTTAAGGAGAAGTTGACCAGCTTGCTGCGCGATGAGGAGTGAGAGATCTTGGTCATTGAGTTGTGACATCTCAGCCTCCGTTAAATTCATTTTGAGCCCGTTCAACGCCGTGAAGCACCATCGTCTCCACCGCGTCTGCACCACGCTGCACGATATGCGGGAGCACATCACGTTCTGTTCCAGTAAATGGTTTCAAGACAAAATCTGCTGGATCTTGGCGTCCAATCGGCCGACCAATTCCCATGCGCACTCGTGCATAGTCGCCGTTGCCGATTGACTTCCTTATGCTTTTGAGTCCGTTGTGCCCATTGTCTCCCCCGCCAAGTTTCACTCGAACTGTGTCCAGTGGCAGATCAAGTTCATCGTGGACAACTAAAAGGTGAGTCTCGGCGATGTCATAAAAGGACATCAGAGCTTTTACCGGACCACCCGATTCATTCATAAACGACCAAGGTTCCACGAGCACGACTCGTGCATCAGAGCCTGGAAGGCCAATGCGACCTTCACAGACCGCTGCCATGGCACGCTTATGTCGACTCATCGTGCCTCGCATCCGCGAAGCTAATTCATCGACAACCATGAACCCGATGTTGTGACGGGTGTTTGCGTAGTCTGGACCAGGGTTGCCGAGCCCAACAATCATCCAGGTCATCGGCCACGAACCTTAGTTAGCTTCGTCCTCAACAGCGTGAGTCTCTGCTGGTGCTTCTAATGCTGCCTCTACTGATGCCTGTGCAGCACGAGCTGCCTCTTCTTCGAGGAGTGCCGCTGCAGCATCTGCCGTCGCCTTAACGCCATATGCCGTACGGGCAATTGCTTCAGCAGGAGTGATGATGATGAGGTCAAGGTGCTCGATGAAACGCTTGACTGGCTCCCGCTGAACATCGCGTGGCATCGTCAAGATCGTCCTGCCATTTAATGTCACAGAGAACACGACGAATGACTTACGAAGGGCAAGATCTAGATCGTGGTTTGGCAAAGAAATGTGAAGTAGGTCTGAGCCCTGGCCGTAGATCACTGCTGGTACCAAGCCTGAGCGACGTAGGCGACGTGCTGCACCCTTGCCGAAATCTGAACGCTCTTGGGCACTAATAGCTATCTGCGACACCTTGAAACTCCTCGTTTACTCGTTGGTCAGCCTCGGCAAAGCGCGAATAGCGCTGACCATCGTCGATCACGGTTCATTTCGAACCCTCGCCGAGGAGAGACCAAAACTCTATCAGTGGGAGGAGGGATCCGCCGAATCAGGGTTTCCTTCGAACATGCTGGTGACAGAGCCTTCTGTGAAGACCTCATGGATCGCCTGGGCCAGAATCGGGGCAATCGAGAGCACCTTGAGCTTGGGAAACATGCGATCCTCTGCGATCGGCAACGTATCGGTGACCACAACTTCGGAAATCTTGGAGTTTTGGAGGCGCTCGCGAGCTGGATCACTCAGGATCGCGTGGGTAGCTGCCACGATGACTTCGGTTGCTCCATTGTCAAAGAGCGTCTCAGCAGCTTTCACGATGGTGCCGCCCGTGTCGATCATATCGTCGACAACAACACAGACCCGTCCACGGACATCTCCAACAACCTCAAAGACCTTGACCTCGTTTGGCACATCCGGGTCGCGCCGCTTGTGAATGATCGCGAGCGGGGCACCAAGTACGTCGGTCCAACGCTCAGCGACTCGAACGCGGCCAGCATCTGGGGACACCACCGTGATGCGATCACTGTCAACGTGACTACCCACATGCGCTGCAAGCAAAGGCAACGAAAACAGGTGATCCACTGGCCCATCAAAGAAGCCCTGAATTTGGGACGTATGCAAGTCGACGGTCATCAGACGATCAGCGCCGGCAGTCTTGAACAGATCAGCGATCAAGCGTGCAGAAATCGGCTCACGGCCGCGGTGCTTCTTGTCTTGGCGGGCGTAGCCATAGAAAGGCATGATCACGGTGATGCGCTTTGCAGACGCACGCTTCAGCGCATCGACCATGATGAGTTGTTCCATGATCCATTTATTGATCGGCGTGGTGTGACTTTGCAGTACGAATACATCAGCTCCGCGAACAGATTCTTGGAAACGCACAAAGATCTCGCCGTTGGCAAAGTCATACGCCAAAGTGCGAGATAGCGGAATATCCAATTGCGCAGCCACTGCTTGAGCGAGTTCAGGATGAGACCTGCCCGCAAGCAAAACCATCCGCTTACGATTTGGAAATTCTTGCAGTGTCACTTTTCCTCCTGGGCTGCGTGCTCTTTTTGTGCTGCTATGGCTGCAAGCGCTGCCGGCGACCCTGGTCGACGACGAAGCACCCAGTCCAAAACATTGCGTTGCTGTCCACGGGCGATTGCAATAGACCCGGGCGGCACATCTTCAGTAATCACTGACCCAGCAGCGGTATACGCCCCGTCACCGATGGTCACTGGCGCTACCAACATGGAATCGCTACCGATCCGAACATGTTTGCCAACCACGGTGCGGTGCTTCGCGATACCGTCGTAATTCACGAACACAGTGGACGCACCGATATTTGATCCCTCGCCGATATCTCCGTCGCCAACGTAAGTGAGGTGCGGAACTTTTGCATCATTACCAACATTGGAGTTTTTAATCTCCACGAAGGCGCCTGCCTTGGTATGCGTTCCCATGACCGTGCCCGGACGTAAGTAGGTGAATGGTCCCACCGCGGAGTCAGCACCAATCACCGCAAGGTGAGCCCAGGTGTGAATCACTGAAGCGTTCGCGCCAACTTCGCATGAATCTAATGTTGTTCCCGGGCCGATACGTGCACCAGACGCGATAGAAGTGGGGCCTCGCAAGGTTGAGTTTGGCAAAATGGTGACGTCTGGTTCAAGTTCAACATCAACATCTAGCCACGTTGTTGCGCTGTCGAGAATAGAAACTCCATCACGCATCCACTTTTCATTTATACGATCCCGCATGATGGCTGCAGTCTGCGCAAGTTGATAGCGATCATTAACACCAAGTATTTCAGCGGCATCCGCGCACATCGACCCTGCAACAACTGCATTTTCCTTGCGCAATATGGCGATCACATCGGTGAGGTACTCCTCGCCTTGCGAATTATCTGTTGTGATTTTTGAGAGTGCAACACGCAGGTCTTCTGCTGCGAAGCAGTACATTCCTGAATTGATTTCGTTGATATACAACTCGCTATTGGAAGCATCTGTGTGCTCAACAATGCTTGCAACGTTGCCTGAATCGTCACGCACGATACGGCCATAGCCACTCGGGTCGCCAAGCTGTGCCGTTAACACCGTTGCTCGTGCCTGCGCTGATTCATGCTCGTGCAGCAGTGCCAGCAAAGTTTGTCCGGTAAGCAATGGGGTGTCGCCCGTTAAGACAACAACAGGTCCATTGGTGAGGGAAATTCCGCGGGACTCAAGATCAGTAAGTGCAACGCGCACTGCGTGGCCTGTGCCGCGCTGTTCATCTTGAATAACAGTCAACGCCCACGGTGCGATTTCTTCAACATGCGCCGTAACTAGTTCTCGTGCATGACCCACAACCACAATGACATGTTCTGGCTCTGCGGCTGAGGCTGCTTCCAGCACATGTCCGAGGAGCGATCTTCCGGCAACAGTGTGTAAAACTTTTGGCGTGGCTGAGCGCATTCTTTTGCCCTCGCCAGCAGCGAGGATCACTACGGCAGCGGGTCGCGTCACGACAACGAAGACTATCTGTTCCGCGCCAATAAAGAGACTTGGCCCAAGAATCAAGTCGCGAGAGACCACTCCCTGGCAAACCGGTCGATTACATCAGCACAGATTTGCGGATGTGACACCACGAGGTGATGCATGGCATCTGGAACGTGTGTGACGCAAGTGCCTTCTGGTGCAAAACTCAAGATAAATGGCACGACGGCCGGTACGACCACAGGGCTGAGCGAAGCGTGCACATAATGAAAAGGCACTTGTAGGCCAGCGATGCTCGCATTCAACTTTTCTTCATCGATCTTGGGGGCCACGACTTGGTCAAACTTCCAGGTCCAGCCCTGATCTACCTGCTTGACGCCGTAATTGGCCATACGAGCCAAAATCTGCGGATCAGCATCCGGCTGAGCGGGCATCAAGCGAAATCTGCTCACCGCATCTTCCTTGGATTCGTACAGGCGCACCGGGCTAGAAGCTGCTGCCCCAATTGGCCTAATTCGCCCTTCACCTTGGATGAAGGTATCCATCAAGATCACACCTATTGCTCGCTGCGGTGATTGGGTTGCCGCCATCACCGCGGCGGTTCCGCCAAGACTGTGCCCCACAAATAGCGCCTTTTCCAAACCAGCATCATCAAGGGCTGCGTTGACTTCTTGACCCCATAGGTCGATCGAATAGCTCTCGCGGTGGCCGCTATCGCCACTACCGCTGAGGTCAATACGTACGACGCGATATTTTGATTCCAATAACGGCACCACACCCGCCCACCACACATGATGCGCGCGGAACCCATGCGTAAGTACGACCGCAAGATCGCCTTGACCCGTGACTGAGTACCGGATATCGGCCCCGGCAACTTCTACGACGCGATCGAGCTGATCCACACGGACCTCCACTGGCCATTGACAAGGACTCTCCAAAATGAGCTGAGCTCCCGGGGGTGGGATCGAACCACCGTTGACGGATTCAAAGTCCGTTGTCCTGCCGCTAGACGACCCGGGAATGCATGAGCGCTACACGATAAAGGTGCGCGGCGCAGGTTGATAAGCCGACTTGGTTACGCTACCGTAAGTTACGCAACCGTAGGTCCCTTGGCTTACGCCCGCACAAAGGAGTTTTAATGTCCGTCTTCCCCGATGTCGGTGCCAACGACGCCCTGCCAATTGAGGGCGCCCCTGACACTCGGTTCCAACCAATGTCTATGCGCATCACCATCGGCTTCTTTGTAGCAATCCCCTTCTTTGCTGTTCTCGCAGCGATTCCAATGGCCTGGGGTGGCTGGCTTTCATGGGTTGACGTAGCGCTTTTCATCCTGTTCTGGGCTTTGACTGGTCTGGGAATCACCGTTGGTTACCACCGCTTTTTCACTCATGGGTCGTTCAAGGCCGGTCGTGGCATGAAAATCTTCTTCGCTGTTATGGGTTCTTATGCGCTTGAAGGTTCGGTGTCTCAATGGGTTGCCGATCATCGCAAACACCACAAGTTTTCCGATGCTGAAGGCGACCCGCACTCACCTTGGCTTGAAGGCGACGTGAAGTTTGCAGTACTTAAAGGGTTCTGGCATTCACACACAGGATGGCTCTTTGATTCAGAGCAAACTTCAGCACAGCAGTTCGCGCCAGATATTGATTCCGACCCTGATCTGCAACTGCTAACGAAGTACTACCCCGCACTTGTTGTTGGGTCTTTGCTGGTACCTGCAGTTCTCGGTGGCCTCATCACCTGGTCTTTTGCTGGTGCGATCTCTGCTTTCTTCTGGGCTGGACTCTTTCGCGTTGCTTTCATTCATCACGTCACTTGGTCCATCAACTCGGTTTGTCACATCTGGGGAAAGCACACATTCAAGTCCCGCGACAAGTCAACTAACGTGTGGTGGCTTGCCATCCCGTCATTTGGTGAGTCTTGGCACAGCCTGCACCATGCAGAACCAACTTCCGCGCGTCACGGCGTGCTCAAAGGTCAAATCGATCTCAGTGCAATGTTCATTCGCACCCTTGAAGTATTCAAGTTAGTCAATGACGTGCGCTGGCCAAAGGCTGACCGAATCGAACGCAAGCTCGTTGATCCAGCCCTTGCCCACCGCATTCGCGGCTATAAGAAGGCTGCCTAAGAATGACGACTTCAGAAATCGTTGAAACGAATGTCACTCACCTAGACAGGCAGCGCAAAAGCGCTCCACGAGAACGCGCACGCATGACTGGCAATGAGCGGCGTGAGCAACTGATCTCAATCTCCCGAAAGCTCTTCGCTGCCAAAGGGTTTGAGTCGGTCAGTGTCGAAGAGATCGCGGGAAAAGCTGACGTCTCTAAGCCTGTGGTGTACGAACACTTCGGCGGCAAAGAGGGGCTCTATGCCGTCATCGTTGATCGAGAAATGAACGATATTTTGCTCGCTATTAGCAACGCACTTACGGTGACAGATGGTGGTACGACAAATGCACGAATTCTGTTAGAACGTGCCGCGATGGCACTTTTTGATTACATCGAATCCGATCCAGATGGCTTCCGTATTTTAGTTCGCGACACCCCCACCCTGCGTGAATCTGACAGCACATCCGTTGGACTACAACATTCACAGTCATTCGCAAGTGTCATCAGTGACATCGCGGCACATGTGCAAGATCTCCTTGCCGTTCAATTCAAAGCACACAAGATCAACACCAAACTTGCACCGATGTACGCACAAATGCTCGTTGGTATGGTCGCACTCACTGGCCAGTGGTGGCTCGATGAACGCAAGCCCAAGAAAGATGAAGTGGTCGCCAATGTCATCAACTTGGCCTGGAATGGATTGGGTCACATGGACCCAAAGCCAAAGTTGATCAGTAAGTCACGCTAAATAACGTCAAATAATTCGCGCACCAAGGGCTGGTCCCGACGAACGCTTGACCGACCGCACGATGCCACTCGATGTGAGGCGCACAGCAATATCTAACGCGTGATCCGCATCGCGTGCCAGAAATGCACACGTCGGTCCGCTGCCAGAAACAACGCCACCCAAGGCTCCTGCCTCTTCGCCTGCTTCAAGCACCCGGCTTAAGACCGGCCTCAGTGAAAATGCGGCTTGTTGGAGATCGTTATGGAGTGACTTACCTAGCAATACCGGGTCGCCAGCACGAAGAGCCTGCATCAGCATGTCAGACATGTACGGGTCTGGAACATGGCGGCCTTCACGGAGTCGATCGCATTCTTCATAAACGCCAGCCGTGGAAAGTCCCTCGGAAGCCAGAGCAAACACCCAGTGAAAGCTGCCACGGGCTAGCACTGGAGTGATGCGTTCTCCTCTACCGCTGCCAATCGCAGTTCCGCCATATAAAGCAAATGGAACATCAGAGCCAATAGCTGCAGCGAGGTCGTGCAATACGTTTTTAGGAGTGCCTAACTTCCAGAGTGCATTGCTGGCCAACAGAGCGCCCGCAGCGTCCGCGCTGCCGCCAGCCATCCCACCTGCAACCGGGATGTGTTTGTGAATCCTGATCTGAACATCCGGTGCTAGCCCAACTGAGTCAGCCAACAATTGCACGGCCTGCCAAGCCAAATTCGATGCATCAAGAGGAACATCGCTGTGGCCTTCGCCCTCGCAGGTAAGAGAGATCCCCGAGCCAATGGGTGCAACTGCCACGGTCACATCGTCGTGCAGCGCCACCGCATGGAAAACAGTTGCAACATCATGGAAGCCATCTTCACGGCGTGGACCAACTGAAAGTTGCAAATTCACTTTTCCGGGCACCCGAACAGTGACCTCGGTTGTTGGCATACCTAAAGATTAAGTCCTAGCAAGGCTCGATGCGCACTCAGGCTTGCATCAGCGCTTCGGCCAATCTTGCGAACTCAACAACAGTGAGGGTTTCACCTCGCGCGCCTGGATCTATGCCAGCAGTTCGCAAGGCTGTTTCTGATCGGTCTGGTCCGCCCGCAAATTGTGCCAGCGCACCGCGCAGAGTTTTACGACGTTGGCTAAAGGCTGCATCGACCACCGAGAAGACGTATTCGCGCGATACTGAGCACGCAGGTGGCGCTGTTCGCACCACCCGAACGAGCCCGGAATCAATATTTGGTTCTGGCCAAAACACGGACCGTCCCACGGTTCCGACAAGCTCCACCTCACCAAACCATCGCGCTTTGACACTTGGCGTGCCATACACCCGGTTTCCTGGCCCGGAAGCCAACCGATCAGCTACTTCTTTTTGCACCATCACCAGCATGCGCTCAATGTTTGGAAAGAGCTCAAGGAAGTGCAGGAGTACTGGGACAGAAATGTTGTATGGCAAATTAGCAACTAAAGCCGTGACGTCTTTCGGTACTGAAGTTACCGAGAGGGCATCAGCCTCGATAACGGTTAACCGTGAAGCTAAATCCGGAAGATGTGCCGCAATAGTGATCGGTAACTGCTGTGCTAATTGATGTTCAATTTCAACCGCGACAACTTCATGATCGGCCTCTAGGAGTGCCAGCGTCAAACTCCCAAGACCAGGACCAATCTCAAGAACCTGACAGCCTTCAGGCAATTCAGCGAGTCGCACAATTCGCTCAACAGTATTGGGATCTATAACAAAATTCTGTCCGCGCTTTTTTGTTGGACGCAGGTCAAGTGCAGTGGCAAGTTCACGAATCTCGCGAGCACCGAGAAGATTGCTCACCAGACTCCCAGCGCGCGCTGAGCGTTGTCCCATAAGTGGCCAGCCATTGTCGATTCGTCAACACCACGCAAAGAGGCTAATGCGCGCACAGTAAATGGCATGAGATAGGAAGCGTTTGGCTTACCGCGATTAGGAACCGGAGTCAGGTATGGCGCATCTGTTTCAACCAAAATCAAATCGTTCGGAACAATTGCTGCCGCTTCGTGTAGATCTGTTGCATTCTTGAATGTCACGACGCCTGCGAAGGAAATAAACCAACCCTGATCCGCACAAAATTTCGCCATCGCAGCATCACCACTGAAGCAGTGAAAAATGACTCGATCAGGTGCACCTTCATTTATCAAGATGTCCATCACGTCTTGGTGGGACTCGCGATCGTGAATCACCAACGTCTTGCCGATCTTCTTTGCAATGTCGATATGGCGGCGAAAAGAATCTTGCTGAATTGGTCGGGTGGTTTCATCGCTACGGAAATAATCAAGCCCAGTTTCACCAACAGCCCGAACAACTTCGTCTTGCACCATTTCTTCAATAGCTTCGTAGGCAAGATCAAGCCCGGCTTTGCCTTCAGCTTCAAAAATACGAGGCACTTCATTGGGATGCAGCCCCACGCCAACCACGAGAGCAGGTCGAGTCTTCGCTAACTGAATCGAGAGTCGCGCAGATTCAAGGTCACAACCAATTTGCATGATGCGAGTGACGCCAACTGCAGCAGCCATCTCAATGAGGGTGTCCGGATCAGGCATCGATCCACCGTGCAAGTGGCGATCGTGAATATCTAAATGGCAGTGCGTATCGATAACCGGCGCAGCCAAGGCTTCTGGCGATGCAATGGTCATTCGGCAACTTCCTCCAGCCGAGGGAACAAACCGGAGCCCTTAGTTACTGGCGCTCCAGCAGGCAGCTGTCCCCAACGAGCGACATCACTCATGCGCTGCTCGGAGATATCACCGATAGTTATTGCTGCACCAAGCTGATCCCAAAGGTCAGCCATCGTCTTTGGCATTAATGGGAAGTAGAGCACTGCCATGGCTCGCAAGGATTCGCAAATTGTGTAGAGCACCGTGTGTAGTCGCTCAATGTTTGCTTCTTCCTTGGCAAGCACCCAAGGCTCTTGTTCAGTCACATACATATTGACAGCATCCACGAAGCCTTTGACGGAAACGATTGCTGTTGAGAAATCTAAACGTTCCATTGCGGCTTCTGCTTCAGCCAGAACAGCAGTGAGGTGGTCACTCAGGGCAATCTCAGCAGTAGTTGAAACACCTGCTGCAGGCAACTTTCCTTCGCAGTAGCGATTCACCATCGCGGTGCCGCGTGATGCAAGGTTGCCAAGGCCGTTTGCGAGCTCTGCGGTGTAGCGGGCGCTCATGTCTTCCCACGAGAACGAACCATCTTGGCCAAACTGAATGGCTCGCAAAAAGTAATAACGGAAGGCATCCGAGCCAAAGTGGTCAATGATCTGTGCTGGCGGAATTCCGGTGAGTTTGGTCTTCGACATTTTTTCGCCGCCAACGAGCAACCAGCCATGTGCGAATACTTTTTTAGGTAAGGGCAATTGCGCTGCCATGAGCATTGCTGGCCAATACACCGCATGGAACCGCAAAATGTCTTT
>CANJCG010000005.1 GCA_947472655.1 Actinomycetota bacterium | reverse complement strand
AGCCCTCCACGAGTAAGCGTGTAGCGATTAGCTGCAACCGCTGGTGCTGCCGCAACCTTCACAGACGTAGCAGCTACCTGCTGGGCGCATCTTGATACCGCAGGTCATGCACAGCGGTGCATCACTTGCTGTGCCAGTGATCTGCTCCATCAGTTCAGCGCTTGAGTGAGCCAACTTAATGTCGGCCTTGGCCGCAGGTGCCTCAACCTTGGCAACAACTTCTTGCACTTCAGCTGCAACAACTTCATCGATCTCATTATCGAAATCTGCTGCCGGTGCTGGAGTTGCGTAGTTGCTGTTCACTGTTGCAGTGCGCTCTTCAGCGGTGAAGATGCTGAGTGCTTCGCGCTGCTCAAATGGCAAGTAATCCAATGCCAAGCGACGGAAGATGTAGTCCATGATCGACTGGCTGATCCGGATATCTGGATCGTCGGTCATACCTGCAGGCTCAAAGCGCATGTTCACGAACTTGCTCACGAAGGCTTCGAGCGGAACGCCGTATTGAATGGCGATGCTGATAGCAATCGAGAACGCGTCCATCACACCAGCAAGCGTGGAACCCTGCTTACCGAGCTTCAAGAAGACTTCACCAAGTTGGCCATCTTCGTAGCTGCCTGCGGTCATGTAGCCCTCGGCGCCAGCAACGCTGAAGCTTGTGGTGCGAGATGGGCGTGACTTAGGCAGACGCTTACGTGTTGGCTGGTTGGTGAGTGCCGCAATCGCTTCGGCCGTCATTTCGACAATTTCGTCGACCTTCTTGGCCTTGGCATCACTCAGTGGCTGACCGACCTTGCAGTTGTCACGGTAGATAGCAAGTGCTTTGACGCCCATCTTCCAAGCTTCGAAGTAGATCTCTTCAACTTCGTCGACGGTTGCTTCAGTTGGCATATTCACGGTCTTGGAAATTGCACCGGAGATGAATGGCTGAACTGCAGCCATCATGCGCACGTGGCCCATTGGCGTGATTGAACGAGCACCCATGGCAGTGTCAAAGATTGCGTAATGCTCTAACTTCAGACCAGGAGCATCAATGACGTGACCGTTGGTGCCGATGAATTCAATGATGGCTTCGATGGTTTCTTCGGTGTAGTTCAAACGGCGAAGAGCCAAAGGAATGGTCTGGTTCACAATCTGCATCGAACCGCCGCCAACAAGCTTCTTGAACTTGACCAACGAGAAGTCAGGCTCAATACCAGTGGTGTCGCAATCCATCATGAAGCCGATGGTGCCGGTAGGAGCAAGAACTGAGGCCTGCGCGTTACGCCAGCCGTTCTTCTCGCCCGTCTTGAGTGCTTCTTCCCAGACCTTGTTAGCAACCTTTTGCACATCTGAATCAAGTGCAGTCATGGTGCGCACGTTGTCGTTGGCTGCTGCATGCTTGCGCATGACTCGCTTGTGACCATCTTCATTACGTGCGTAACCGTCGTAGGCACCAACGATGCCGGCAAGTTCGGCACTGCGCTTGTAGGCAGAACCTGTCATAAGGCTCGTGATTGCGGCTGCAAATGCGCGGCCACCTTCAGAGTCATAAGGCAAGCCAGTTGCCATCAGCAAGGCACCAAGATTTGCGTAACCGATACCGAGCTGGCGATAACGACGGGTGGTGTCCG
Organism: Actinomycetota bacterium; assembly: GCA_947472655.1. Lineage (GTDB taxonomy): Bacteria > Actinomycetota > Actinomycetes > S36-B12 > S36-B12 > UBA11398. The sequence goes on along the minus strand of CANJCG010000005.1, from coordinate 27,780 downwards.
CAATTGGCTCGGTTGGGAAGTCTGCAAAACAGATCGAGATATCCATTGCCGTGATGATGAATTCAGCAGCCTTTGCAAAGCGCACTGCATCAAAGGAGCCGTCTTCGTTCAAGAACTTCATCAAGTTCAAGCTGGCAAGGTTGCACGATGAGTTATCAAGGCTCATGTATTCAGAACATGGGTTGGACGCATTGATCCGGCCCGTTTCTGGGTTGGTGTGCCAGTCATTAATCGTGTCGTCGTACTGGATACCAGGATCAGCACACGCCCATGCAGCTTCGCTCATCTTGCGGAAGAGCTGTTTTGCATTGATTGTTTCCACCACTGCACCATCGGTGCGTGCAGTCAAACCAAATGGCTCGTCATTTTCAACGGCGCGCATAAACAAGTCACTGACGCGCACTGAGTTGTTAGCGTTTTGGTACTGCACGCTGACAATGTCTTTGCCGCCAAGGTCCATGTCATAGCCTGCGTCGCGAAGTACGCGAATCTTGTCTTCTTCGCGCACCTTGGTCTCAATGAATTCTTCGATGTCTGGGTGATCAACATCGAGCACGACCATCTTGGCTGCTCGCCTTGTTGCGCCACCGCTCTTAATGGTTCCAGCTGATGCATCTGCGCCGCGCATGAAGCTAACAGGACCTGATGCAGTGCCACCTGAAGACTTTAGGAGTTCCTTGGCGCTACGGATGCGCGAGAGGTTCAAGCCTGCGCCTGATCCGCCCTTAAAGATCATGCCTTCTTCGCGGTACCAGTTCAGGATCGAATCCATGGTGTCATCAACGCTCAAGATGAAGCAGGCGCTGACTTGCTGTGGTGAGTTGGTACCCACGTTGAACCACACTGGTGAGTTGAAGCTGAAGACCTGATTGATCAACATGTCGGTCAGTTCAACCTCGAATATGTCGCCGTCAGCTTCGGTGCGGAAGTATCCGTTCTCGCGACCAGCTTTGGTGTAGGTAAGCACCACTCGATCGATGAGCTGCTTCAAGCTCCATTCGCGGTTCTCTGCGCCAACAGCACCGCGGAAATATTTGGTGGTGACGATGGTTGAAGCATTGACACTCCAAAAATCAGGGAACTCAACGCCGCGCTGCTCAAAGACGATTTCGCCGGTCTTCCAATTCGTCTGAACAACGTCGCGACGTTCCCACGTCACGGTTTCATACGGATGCTTGCCTGCCTGGGTATACAGACGATCCATGACCAACCCCGGCTTGTTCAGGGTGTTGTGGATGAAGCCCTCTTTGGTACTGGCCGGAGTACTGATGGTGACCGACATGGGTGGTGCCTTTCTTTCATTTACGGATAAGGACCGGGAAGCCTCTTTGGGACTGCTGTGAATGTTTACTGCTGATTCCTGCTGGTACTGCTTGGCTCTTGGCCCAGTGGTTCGCCTTCTGCACGCAGCAGGGCGATCTCGGCCTCGAAGTCTTCTAGGGTGTCAAAGGATCGGTAGACGGACGCAAAACGCAGATAAGCAACTTCGTCGAGTTCACGAAGCGGCCCCAGGATGGCTAAGCCAACCTCTTGAGTAGGCACTTCTGATGCGCCAGCGGCGCGCAGCGTGTCTTCTACTTGCTGAGCAAGACGCGCGAGGTCATCGTCCGACACGGGCCGCCCTTGGCAGGCTTTACGCACACCATTGACCACCTTTTGACGATTGAAGGTTTCTAGAGCTCCAGATCGCTTCGCGATCAACAGGATTGAGGATTCAGCAGTGGTGAAACGGCGACCACATTGGGCGCATTCGCGACGCCGACGGATCGCTAAACCATCATCTGCCGCACGGGAATCAACCACGCGCGAATCGTCTTCTTTGCAGAATGGACACCTCACTTGGCTTACCTCCCTTCACTTTCGTTTACTTGCATTCACTTGCGTTTACTTTCGTAACATCTGTAACACTTCTGCGGCCGTCTTGGGGATTTCCTTGGGAAACCTTGTGGACAACCTGTGGCTAACTAACCACTACCTGTGGAGTAATCACGACGTTGTGACTACTACATCTAGGGGTCGAAACATTACTGGCCACTAGGCCGGTTTGCAAGGAGAACGCACCGACACGCCGGAACCAGTTTTCAGGCAAGGAGCAGATTTTTCCTCCTTTGAGGGGATTTCCCGCCATTTCAAGCTGAAACGACACGGATATTTCCACAATCTGCTCCCTTCCTGGTTGGCTTCAACAGATCTTTGGTAGTCCTTTCATAACTGGCTCTCGATTCCGCATTCTGAGTGCATGCCGATCTCGAGCCACACTTCGATCAGATTTCACTTGATCGATCCACTTTTTCGTACTACGATAATCACCACGTGGATATAACCATCCACCCGAGCGCCCGACGGCACGGGATCTTGGACGCCGACATGATTCACGCCTACGACTACCGCACTTACGGCAGAGTTCTTGACTTTGATAACCCGCTGGAACGGGTGCTCTATATCGGCTCCGATCAAGCAGGAAACTTCTTAGAAATCGTTGCCATAAGAAATCACAAGGGTGGACTCCTTGTGATTCACGCGATGCGAATGACCAAGCAGTATCACTATCTTTTCGAAGGGGACACGTGAAAAAGAAAAAGATTTACGGGTATTCAGGCGGGATAGCAATAACCCAGGACGTGATCGACCAAGTGGCAGCTGAGGCAGAACGCGGCTACACAGACGAACAATTGAGACGAGGACGGCCGTACCTAGGTTCTGCAGTCGCCAAAACGGTGCAAGTGAAATTGAGCCCAGAACTGCATAGCTTGCTGGAAAAACGTGTTGCTACTGATGGTAAATCCCGCAGCGAAGTAGTGCGTGATGCACTGACAAAATACCTTGCGTCTTAACGAATAACCGGAACCACGATCGATTGACCAGCAGACACAACAGAGTCATTGAATCCATTGAGATCTTTAATGTCATTGATCGTTGCTCGGGGATCAGCGTTTGGCGCAATGCTCTGGGCAATTGACCACAGTGACTCCCCCTGCTGCACAACAACCACTGCGGTTGCCGGACCAGCATTGGTTGCCGTGGCATTGGCAAATGAACCAAACATGATTAAGGCTGTAAACAACGAAACAACGACGAACACGAGCACGACCAGGCGACCGCGCTTAGTGAGGCGCAGTGACTGCTTCGTCGAAGTGGCTGCAGCGTTCACTGCTACCTGCCGGTGGGATTGACCGGTGCGACGAGGCGCCCGTGGAATTGGGCGGCTTGCGGGGGCTAACGGGAGTGCGATCGCCATGGTCGTGCCTTTCAGTTGGGGAAGAAGCTTGTACGATGTTGTGCCTTGCCTTGTGCTGCTGTGTTTCCGCCATTCTCTCGAACACCTGTTCGATCGAACGTATGTGCGATTTCTATCAGATATCCATGCGACACGTCCAGCACTTTCGAACATGTGTTTGATTTTGGCGTGTCGCTCGGATAACGTGAACCTTGCCGGAAGGGTCTGACATTTGGATTCCCATCGGTGTCTGCCCCAGTATTCCCTCATGAACGAAGCGTTTGGAGACTCAGATGAGCCAGCTTGTGGAATTGCCAGACGGCCCAGCCGATGGCGATGGCCTCACCACCCGTCAGCGCCAGATCCTGGAAATGATCCGTGACTCAGTAGAAGATCGCGGCTATCCCCCAAGCGTGCGCGAGATCGGCGAAGCTGTGGGTCTGACCTCGTCATCTTCAGTAGCGCACCAACTCAAAAGCCTTGAAAAGCTGGGTTACCTACGTCGTGATCCCAACCGCCCACGCGCAATGGTGGTGGCCGATCCAACAGTTCCGGTGCCTGCTGTCTTGGGTGACGGTGGTGCCTTTGCGCCCCGGTTGCGTGTGGTCTCCGAAGACCCCGCCCTTGTTGCCGATGAAATCGTTCGCTCTGGTGCTGCACTCGTGCCGATGGTTGGCCGAATTGCTGCCGGTGGTCCAATCCTGGCAGAACAAGAAGTTGAAGCAGTCTTCCCGTTGCCACGCGATCTTGTTGGTGACGGTGAACTCTTCATGCTTCGCGTAAGTGGCGACTCAATGATCGACGCAGCAATTTGCGACGGCGACTGGGTTGTTGTGCGCAGTCAAGCCACTGCCGAAAATGGCGAGATCGTCGCGGCACTCATTGACAACGAGGCAACAGTCAAAACTCTTAAGCGTCGCGACGGTCACGTCTGGCTGATGCCACATAATCCCGCATACGCGCCAATTCTTGGCGACAACGCCACCATCATGGGCAAGGTCGTAACGGTGTTGCGCAAGCTATAACCCCTGATATAGCGACAGTTTTTGCCTCTGCCAGCATTGTTACTCTTGCAATTCAACTCAGCTGTTGATGGGATCCAGCGAGAGTGAATCATGTGTAAAACATCAGTTGTCTACATGGTTGAGGGCAAGTAGCTTTCGCCACTTGCCCTCAACCTTGAAGCATTGGGAGCTATCTCCCGCAATTATTAGTTCGCTTTGATGTCCTTGAACGGCATATCGCGGTCAAGTTGTGGCTCCTTTGGCAAACCTAAACTGCGCTCGCCAAGAATGTTGCGCATGATTTCAGGTGTACCACCAGCAATTGCGCTACCTGGAGATGCCAACACGTTGGTAGCCCAACGCATTGATTCTTCATCATCCTTTGTCCATGCCTGACCTGACTCTGCGAGCAGTGTCATCGCCATATCAGCAACCTGCTTACCCAATTCTGAGCCCGCCAATTTCGCGATCGAACCTTCAGGTCCAGGGGCATTGCCTGATTTGAGGCTGGCACGCATGCGCTCACCCAGAATGGCAAGAGTGCGCTCCTTGGCCCACAGAGTGGCAAGTTCCTGACGAGTAGCGGAGTCGTTGATCTTGCCAACATGTGTTGCCAACTCAACGATTCGATCGAACTGAGGCGTGCCAGAACCACGGCCAAGCCCACCGCCTCCTGCACCGATCGAAACACGTTCGTTCATCAACGTGCCAATAGCTGCAGTCCAGCCTTTCTCGACTTCGCCAACGAGGTTTGCAGCAGGAACGCGAACGTTGTCAAAGAAGACTTCATTGAAACCGCTTGCCCCACTCATCTGGCGCAATGGTCGAACCGTGACACCCGGTGACTTCATGTCCACGATGAACATTGTGATGCCCTTGTGCTTTGGCACATCAGGATTTGTGCGGGTCACGATCAAGCCAAAACTCGCGAAATGTGCACCTGAAGTCCACACTTTTTGCCCGTTGATTACCCACTCATCGCCATCGCGAACAGCCTTGGTTGATAACCCAGCAACGTCAGAACCTGCACCTGGCTCGCTGAACAGTTGGCACCAGACTTCATCGCCACGAAGCATCGGGCCAATGTGGCGCTTGCGCTGCTCTTCGGTGCCATATTCCAAAATCGTTGGTGCGCACATGCCAAGGGTCACCATGAAAGGCGAACTTGGCATGACGTAACCGCTGGCTTCTTCATTGAAGACGCGCTGATGATTCATCGTCAGGCTTTGGCCGCCGTATTCCTTTGGCCACGACAACCCAGACAAACCATCGTCATAGAGCTGATTTTGGAATTTACGGGCGACAACGAGGAAATCCTCGGTCTCACCCTCTTCTGCCTCACCATCGCCAACGGCGTCGATGCGCTTGGCGTTCTTGGCGAACCAATCACGTGCACGCAGGCGGAACTCTTCGAGATCTGCTGGAGTTTCAGTTGTTGTTGTCATGGTCATTCCTCCTAGTAACCCAAGCCGACGAGTAATGCTTCGCGATGCTGTTCTGGCGTGCCAAATAATGCTGCAGAACTGCGTGCGCGACGGAAGTAGAGATGTGCGGGATGCTCCCAGGTGTAGCCAATGCCACCGTGAACGCGGATATTGGTCAGCGTTGCATCGTTGAAAGCTTGCGAGCAAGCAACCTTGGCAAGACTTGCCGCCAAAGTGAGGTCTTCACCCTCAGCTGCTTTATCTGCTGCGTCTTCTGCAGCACCTCGTGCCTGCTCAACGTCAACTAACGTGTTTGCACACATGTGCTTGATCGCTTGGAACGACCCGATGATGCGGCCAAACTGCGCGCGAATTTTTGCGTAGTCGACCATCATTTTCAAGATGGCGTCAGCGCCACCGATTTGCTCACTGGAAATAAGTGTTACAGCGAGATCTTCGATCTGCTTTACCTGTGCTGCGGCATTTAGAGCCAAAGCGGTTGCTGGCGCATTATGCATCGTGATCGAACCCTGCTCACGAGTCAGATCCAAAGTGTTCAATGCTTCGCGGGTGACGTCACTTGCATTCACCACGAAGATTCCGACACCTTCAGGGGTGCTGGCAGTGACAACGTAAAAAGTTGCGCCGCCGTTATCGAGGACGAAAGTCTTCTTGCCGGACACTGTCCAGCTGTCGCCTGTTTTCGTGGCTTTGGTGCCCTGCGCAACTGACGGCCATTGGTTGGCCCCTTCGCTCAGTGCAAGGGCTGCAGTGGCAGTGCCTGCAGCGAGGGCTTCTAAGAAAGGCTTCTTCGCTGCGGCATCCGTTGACACAAGAAACGGCACAGTGCCAAGAGCTGCGCTGGAAAGCATCGGAAGTGGCGCCATCGTGCGACCGAACTCCTGCAATACCGCGCCGAGCTCACCCAGGCTTGCGCCTTGGCCGCCGAACTCTTCAGGGATGACCAGCCCAGCAAGGCCTAAGCCGGCTGCGGCCTTGGTCCATTCATCGGCAGGCACACTTTCTTTGCCATTTGCGATGCGATGCACCTTGTCAATAGGAAACGTTGAATCTAGGTAATCGGCGACAGCACTTTTCAATGCCTCGCGCTCTTCAGACATGACAGACATGCGGCCAACCTTTCTCTACAGTTGAACTGATCGTGCCAGACGCGAACGCCCGTTGCAGGATAATCGTCTAACTAATAGTAAGCAATAGAAATCTGCCGTGATTTTCGATAATCACCACAGATTGCGCACTACGCACTCAAAAAGCCCTCATTAAGTCGTTCCAGCGAACCAATGACAACGTCTTTATCTGTGGTAAACCAAAACGGGGGCAAACTTGCGCGCAGTGACTTGGCATACCCAGCATTGGCGAGCCGAGAGTCCAGCACAGCAACCACGCCCTTGTCTGTTTCACCGCGAATGAGTCGACCAACCCCCTGCGCCAACAACAAGCCAGCCCTTGGCACCGAAATACTGTGAAAACCCGAACCGCCAGCGTCATCCACCGCTTGCTGACGGGCAGCAATCAACGGGTCATCGGGTCGAGGAAATGGAATGCGATCAATGACAACACAGATACACGACTCCCCTGGCACATCAACGCCTTGCCAGAGTGAAACGGTGCCCAGCAACGTCGTGGCTGGATTATCGGCGAAGGATTTCACCAAGGTGCCCACCGCATCTCCGCGCTTTTGCACCAACATTGGATACTTCTTGTTATCCAGGCGCACTCGCAAGTATTCCGCAGCACGTTCTACCCCGCGCCAACTGGAAAACAAGGCCAGCGTGCGCCCACCTGCGGCTTCAATGAGCTCCGCCAACGTATCTAATGCCTCCATCGGCACACCGTCACGATCGGGTGCTGGCAGTTCGCGAGCCACATACAAAATACCTTGTTGAGCGTGATCGAACGGCGAACCCACGTCCATCGTGGTCACATCGGAATCAGTTAACCCAAGGCTGGTAATAAGTGAATCGAAACCACCCGCAACAGTAAGCGTGGCACTGGTAAGCACAACAGGCGTTTTGCTGAAAAGCGAATCCCGCAACAGCCCACCAATGGATAACGGAGCCCGTCGAAGAATTGGTGCACGATTTTCGCCCGGATCCAACCAGACCACGTCGTAGTCATTGGCGTTCAGCATGCTCCCAGCTGTGTCTTGCATCTCCTCAACCGCTGCCTTTGCTTGCTGCAATTTGGCTAGTGCATCGGGATCTTTTTCTTCCTTATTCGCGTTCAACACAGTCATGACTTGATGACCACTGTCGCGGATGAGAGTGAGTGCAAGGGTCAGCGCTTGAGGAATTGGCTTCAGGCGCGTGGGCCCAGGTAAATCAACAGCCGCTTCGGCTAACGCATCATCGAGGGCATCCATCGCGTCTTGCAACTGCACCAACGTGGGTTCATCAACTAATCGTCGCGCCCGACTCAAAGAGCGCTCAACCATGGTGGAACTGAGTTCACTTGTGAGGGAACTCGTCGCGCGATCCACGAGTTCATGACCCTCATCAATAATGACAGCGCCGTGCTCTGGCAGGACCGGAATATTTTCTAATGCATCAATAGCCAACATTGCATGATTGGTAATAATGATGTCTGCCTCGTTGGCCTCTGACCGCCGCTTTGCGGTGAAGCACTCCTCGCCGTAGACGCATTTGCTTTCGCCAACACACTCACGGCGACCAACAGTCAAACTGCGCCAAACCCGCGGATCGATCTCATCGTCATATTCATCTCGATCGCCGGTTTCTGTTTTCTCAGCCCAAGCTCGAACAGCAATGACCTGATCTGCGAGCGTGTTCTTTTGCGTTGAAAACAATGCATCCGATTCATCATCAGGGATGGCCCCGTGCAGTTTTTGTAAACAGATGTAGTTATTTCGACCCTTGAGAACTGCATATTTTACGGGCCTGCCTAACTCGTCTTCTAAAGCTTCAACCATGCGAGGCAGGTCTTTGTCTATGAGCTGACGCTGAAGGGCCAAGGTTGCCGTAGCAATAACAACTGGTTCTTGATTGGCTAATGCCGCGATGGCCGCAGGCACCAGATATCCCAGTGATTTACCGGTACCTGTTCCCGCCTGAATGATGGCGTGACCATGGCCTTGAATCGTTTTGGCAACAGCGTTAGCCATTGCATGCTGGCCTTCGCGATGTTCCCCGCCTATGGACTCAATTACCTTTTCGAGAACGTCATCGACTTCAGACACTTGCCTGCTGCAATTCAAAAGCTAAATGTTTTGGCACTCGAGCTATGAGATGACTTCCCATCTCATTGTGATCTAGCGCAATGACATCGCCGAGTTCATGTACTCGGGAAATGAGATCTCCGCGTGAATAAGGCACGACAACATCAACTTCGAGCATCCACTGCGGTAGGGCCGCTTCGATCGCAAGAGCCAGTTCGTCGAATCCTTCACCTGTGACAGCAGATACAACGACAGCAGTCGGCTCGCTACGAAGGATTTGATTTACCACATCTTGATCTGCGATATCCGCCTTATTGATCACAATAAGTTCGAGAACTCCGCCCGCACCAATGTCATTGAGCACAGCGCGAACTGCCGAAATTTGCTCAAACGGCGCTTCATCGCTGCCATCCACCACATGCAAAATCAGATCTGCATCTTTGACTTCGTCGAGGGTTGACCGAAAGGCCTCAACGAGTTGATGGGGCAAATGTCGAACAAAGCCAACGGTGTCAGCGACCGTGAATTCGCGACCGCTGGGAGTTTTAGTTTTGCGAATAGTGGGATCCAACGTGGCAAACAGGGCGTTTTGTACAAGCACGCCTGCACCTGTCATCCGATTCAACACGCTGGACTTGCCGGCGTTGGTGTAACCCGCGATTGCGACTGCCGGTACCTGTGCACGTTTACGGGCCGCACGTTGGGTGGTGCGAGACTTTTCCATCTCCTTGAGTTCACGCCGCAATTTCGTCATGGAGTCACGAATGCGACGACGATCCGTTTCAATCTTTGTTTCACCTGGGCCACGCGTGCCCACACCGCCACCAGCGGCGCCACCTGCGCCACCAGCCTGACGTGAAAGTGCTTCACCCCAGCCGCGAAGACGAGGCATGAGGTATTGGAACTGAGCCAAGCCAACTTGGGCTTTACCCTCGCGACTTCGAGCATGCTGGGCAAAGATATCCAGAATGAGCCACGTGCGATCCACGACTTTCACCTTGAGAATGTCTTCAAGTTTGCGCAGCTGCCCAGGGCTCAACTCACCATCAGCAATCACGGTGTCGGCCTTGGTCGCGACAACAATCTCGCGCAGCTCTTGAACCTTGCCCGAGCCAAGATAGGTCGAGGGATCTGGATGATCTCGGCGCTGGATAACTGCGTCAAGTACTTCAGAGCCCGCAGTTTCAGCCAAAGCTGCGAGTTCTCGCATACTGCGCTCTGCTTGTTCAAGAGTGCCTTGAGTCCACACACCTGCCAGTACTACTTTTTCAAGCTGAACCTGACGGTATTCAGCCTCACTGATGTCTTCAAGTTCAGTGGAGAAACCTGCAACACGACGTAATGAAGCGCGATCCTCAAGTTCTAATTCGCCGGTGGAAATGCCCCGCGGATCATCATCGCTATACGTCGCTTTGGTCATCGGGCTTCCATCAAGTCGGCAAGAGCACGTTGCCACGCGCTACTAATGTTGCCGGCCCGGTTAGCGACAAACTTCCGGTTTCTAATTCCCTGACAAACACTGTTCCGCCAGGGACATCCACCTGAATGCCACGTTCGCTCGTGATATCCATTTCTGGATAGTTCCGAGCGCTAGCCCAAGCCACTGCGCACGCACCCGTGCCACAGCTCATCGTTTCGCCAGCGCCACGCTCATGCACGCGCATCGCAACATGATTTGGCCCACGCTGAACAACAAACTCGACGTTCACACCATCGGGAAAAATAGTGGGCGGCAACACTGGCGGAGCAACTTCAAGGCTTCCGACTTCTTCGAGGCTTTCCACGAAGGTCACTGCGTGTGGATTAGGCATAAGCACGGGCACTGCGGGCCACAGTTCGTCTTTCACTCCGATCAGCGGAATCGCTGTGGTTTCAGGCTGAGTTGCTGGACCCATATCGACAGTGATTGAAAGATCTGAATTCATGTGACACATGCGAACCCCTGCGCGTGTAGCCACCGCAACATCCGCTTCAGTAATGAGCCCAACCGCATCAAGATATCGGACAAAAACTCGGATTCCATTGCCACACATTTCAGAGGTTGAGCCGTCTGAATTGCGATAGTCCATGAAGAACTCAGCAGTCCTGGCCTGCTCTGCAAACTCAGGCACATGCGCGGTTCTCACGACACGGAGCACGCCGTCAGCGCCTATCCCTGTGTGACGATTGCAGATGAACTGCACATCGTGTTCGGTGAGCACGCGTTGTCCATCAAGGTCAGCGATGATCACGAAGTCATTGGCTGTGCCATGACCCTTAACAAAGGGAATTTCATTGAGCGAAGCCATGTGTTCAGTCTAAGTGCAGAGTGCGGGCATAGGCCTCGTCGACTCGAATCAACACCTGTGGCCAGGACTGCTCCGGCTCGTTTAGCCGATTGTGCTCGGTTAATTGCGCTAACAGCGCACGATCTGTGGCCAAAGTTGCAATTGCGTCAGCCATTCCGGAGTCCGTTGCAGCCAACAAGCCTTCGCGGCGATCATGAATGAATTGGGTGGTACCTGTTTGGGAACGAGCGATGACTGGCAATCCAGCTGACCTGGCCTCCAAGGCCGCGATTCCAAAGGATTCTTTGACCGAAGGCTGCACATACACATCACTCATCGCAAATACTTCGCGAATACCGCCATGGTCAAGACGCCCGGTAAAACTAACGATGCCGCCAAGTCCATGTTGACGAACGAAACTTTCAGCCCGCGATCGTTCCGGGCCATCTCCTACTAAACGCAACAGCAGATGCGGAGTCGCTCCAATGCGTTCCTGTGCAGCTTGAATTATTTTCAACAGTGGCAGCGCGCGTTTGCGCGGGGCAAGTCGCATAACCGTCACCAGGTTCAAGGTTGCAGCATCGTGGTTGCGTGCGGGTAACTTCCAATTTGCAGGATCAATGCCGTTTGGCAGAACCAGCACTTCCTGTAATCCAGGCAGCGCAGCGGCAATATGGCTGGCAGCAATGTCACTGACTGCAGAGACTTGCACCCCCCATTTCGACCACTTAGCCACCATCTCACTGAGGCGATATCCAGGAGCAGCAAGAGGCCCCCAAATGCCATGAACGGTGATCAAGATAGGGATTGATAATTCATGCGCCGCTCTGATCGCCCCCCAAGCAAAAGGCGAGACGACGCCGACATGCACGTGCACGATGTCGACGGGGTGTTCACGCAGGGCTTTGACAACGTTGTGGCGCGTGCGTGGATGAATAGGCAGGTCCCCGGGAATCCGAGCTGTAATCCGCGAGATTGAAATGCCATCGATCACTTCCACACCCGCACGAGTGCTGGCACCAAGAGTCGCGGTCAAAATCCTCACGTCGTGACCTGCGGCCATCTGTTGCATGGCCAAAGCGCGCACCTGCGTCTCAATGCCACCTGTCCGAGGTAGGTAGCAATCAGTGACGTGGGCGATTCTCACTCGATGACCGTACGACAAGATAGGTCGATCATGACAATCCACCCGGCCGCACGCACCTTAGTTTTTGTGCATGCTCACCCTGATGACGAGGCCCTGTTGACCGCAGGCACCATGGCGCGTGCCGTTGCCCAGGGTCAGCGGGTCGTGCTCATTGTTGCCACAAATGGGGCAGCCGGGCTTACCTCAGCCTCGCAATCAGACTCACTTGCTGACTTGCGTTCTACTGAACTTGAAGAGTCGGCCGCCATTCTTGGCCTACATCGAGTGGTGTCTTTGGATTACGAGGATTCTGGGCTGCATGGCGAAATCGATGCTGGGCTGGCTCATATGGATCGATTCACCGTTGCTCAACAGATTGCCAACATCCTCGACGAAGAGTCTGCCGACGTATTGATCGGTTATGACCCCCAAGGCGGGTATGGCCATCCTGACCACCTTGCCGTGCATCGCGCAGTTCGAGCGGCAAGCGTGTTGGCAAAGCAGGCACCCACCCTTTTTGAAGTTACCTTGCCTCGTGAACCGATTGCACGGGCAGTGCGAATCGCGTCACGACTTCGCATAACACCAAAAGATTTTGACTCGAAGTCATTTGATGCGGCTTGGACTCTCAGCAGTGATATCACCCATCGAGTAGACGTACGCGACTACTGGAAGGAGAAGAAGTTGGCGCTTCGAGCACACGCATCACAACATGAAGGCGACGGGCAACTTCGCACGCTTGCTGTGCTCACGCGACTTCCTAAACCCGTTGCGACGGTGCTGCTCGGTACTGAGTATTACTGTTTGGTGTCTTCACCTAAGAGTGCGCAGACGCGTGATGCTAATCCAACTTCGTTGTAGTCCAACCAGGTAATCCGCTTGTCCTGCCTAAACCACCTTTGTTGGCGTCGAGCAAATTTCTTCGTGATTGCAATAGTCTCGCTGATGGCTTCATCTTCGGTGCACTTACCAGCAAGAAATTCCAGTACTTGGGTATAGCCAATAGCTCGAGTTGCCGTGACCGAATAGGCCGTATCGGGCAGTGTGCGCACTTCCTCAACGAAACCGTGTTCAAACATCTGATGCACGCGAAGCGCAATGCGCTCATCCATGTCTTCGCGTGAGATTTCTAGCCCAACCCGAATGGTCTGATACAACTCCACCGGCTCTGGCAATCGCGCAATGAACTTCTCACCAGTCACCTCTAGAACTTCAAGCGCGCGAACTATCCGCCGACCATTCATCTGACCAATTTCAGCAGCTGCAGCTGGATCCACCAGCGCCAACTTGCGATGCATCGCTAATGCACCCAACTCTTCGAGTTGCGCCTCGAATTTCGCGCGAATTTCAGGGTCTGTCGCAGGAAATTGCAGATCATCCAAAATCGCTGCTACATATAGACCGGAACCGCCAACCACGATTGGCAGGGCTCCTCTGGCCAACACTTCATCGATGGCTGCGCGCGCAGTTTCTTGGTATTGCGAAACTGTCAATACGTGATTTGAAGGCCACACATCAAGCAGATGGTGGGCGATGCCTCCGCGCTCTTCTTCATTGGGAGTCGCTGTGCCAATATTCATTCCGATGTAGGCCTGCATCGAATCTGCGCTGATTATTTCTGCAGTTCTGCCACTTCGTGTGAGTTCTTGGGCTACGAGAACGCTGAGCGTGCTTTTTCCTACCGCTGTCGGCCCAACAATCACGAGTACTGTCATGGACGCCACGACGCTACGAGGTAATTCACCCCAAACGGAGCTGATTCCAAAATAAGTATTCCCTGCATCTGGCCTACGGCATTGGCAACTACTTGCCAAGCAGGTATGCCCCGACACCACAGTCGATCTGCTTGTTCCTGATCAACATCAAGAATTGCATCAATATCAGCTTCATCGATGGCACGCGCCATAGCTTCATCGAATGAGGCTGCATCTGGCTGCACATAGCCCGGCGCTTTTTCAGTGCGTGTGGCTGAGCCATCTCCTACGACAACGATCAAGGTAGCAAGCGCCTCGGATTTACGTGCGACTTCTCTGCCAAGGTTTTTGCGATCGCTCGCAGTTGAATCATGTGCGGCTTCCAGTCCAATAACGCTGCCCGCCCAGTGAGCTCCGTTCAGAATTGCAGCGGCAATCGTGAGAGGCTGCGGTAGCTGTTCTGCGCCGGACCCCAACGAATAATCAAGAAGCCCACCAAAGCCGCGCGTAGATCCAGTGCCACCCTGATCAAACCAATGAGTGCGGTCACCAGACCCGATGGCAATGACCTGCTCAGCGTCTTGAGCAAATTCCAAAACTAATTCGATTGACGCATCACGCTCGTCGACAAGCAACTCTTCAATATCTACGTCTGGGCACAGCAATGGAGCCGCAGGAATAAAAACAACACCAATAATCATGCGCTACCTACTCGGATGGTTGGCATGCCCAGGGCGACGCCAGCGACTTCTGGTGGAAGTTCACTCAGATCTCCGGCTTTCGTGCGACGAACAGAAACCAATCGGTCGGCAACCATATGAAACGGAGCAGCAAAACTGACCTCGGCGGTCACAACATCGCCGGGACGCGGACGAGGCTGATTGGGATCGACCGTGACGTGCACTAAACGAAAATCAGGAGTTCGCCCAGAGACTCGATCTGTGTCGCCATCTTTGCGACCCTCACCTTTGGCAACCAGTACTTCGACAACTTTACCGACCTGCTTCAGGTTTTCTTCCCAAGCAATCTGGTTACCCACGGCTACGAGTCGCTCATAGCGATCTTGTTTGACTGCCTGGGGAATTTGATCAGGCATTTCTGCCGCTTCAGTGCCGGGGCGTGGTGAATACAAGAATGTGTAGGCCATGGAGAAGCGTGCTTCTTTCACTACATGCATGGTCTGCAAGAAATCTTCTTCAGTTTCTCCTGGGAAACCTACGATGATGTCGGTGGTAATCGCTGCATCCGGCATCGCTTCACGAACTTTGGCGATGATGCCTAAGTAGCGGTCTTGACGATATGAGCGACGCATAGCTTTCAAGATTTCATTGGAACCTGATTGCAAAGGCATATGCAACTGCGGCATCACGTTTTTGGTGACTGCCATTGCCTCAATGACATCGTCGGTGAATTCACCTGGGTGCGGCGAAGTGAAGCGAACCCGTTCAAGTCCTTCAATTTCACCACAGGCTTTCAGTAGTTTGCTGAAAGCTTCGCGATCACCGAACTCGACGCCATAGGCATTGACATTTTGGCCAAGAAGGGTGATTTCGGAAACGCCCTGCTCAACGAGCGCTTCGATCTCAGCCAAGATTTCACCGGGGCGACGATCGCGCTCTTTGCCACGCAGGGCAGGCACGATGCAATAGGTGCACGTGTTATTACAACCCACGCTGATGGAGACCCAAGCCGCGTAAGCAGATTCACGTTTGGCTGGGAGCACAGATGGGAACTCAACGAGAGATTCCATGATTTCAATTTGTGATTCTTGTTCAATGCGAGCGCGTTCTAATAAAACGGGCAGTGACCCGATGTTGTGAGTACCAAAGACCACATCAACAACGGGTGACTTCGTAAGAATGGTGTGTTGGTCCTTTTGGGCAAGACAGCCACCAACTGCGATCTGCATTCCAGGATTCTTGGCTTTCACCGGAACGAGATGACTCAAATTGCCATAGAGCTTGTTATCCGCATTTTCGCGAACCGCGCAGGTATTGAAGACGATTAAGTCAGGTGTGACCCCCTTGACGAAGGGAACGTAGCCGGCCTCTTCCAACATTCCAGAGAGGCGCTCTGAATCGTGCACATTCATCTGGCACCCATGAGTGCGAACTTCGTATGTGCGGGAAGGCTGGGTCACAGTGCAAGAGTCTAAGGCGCCACGGCTCAACCTCCTATGAGAGGAGGCGCCAACAACTCGTTAGCCCTTGCTGGCCTTCGTGGTGGCATGCACAATCGTTGTGGTCTGGGTAGTTGCCGCCGCCGCGACACGAGTAGGCGTCTTGGTGTATTTCTTGGTTTGACTCACTGTCTTGACTGAACCCGGCGTATTGGTACTTGATGACGAAGCCAAGGAAATGGTGTCGGCACTCTGAGCCGAACGAACAGCCAACAGCCCGCCGATGCCAAAGAAGACTCCGACAGCTAAGACTGAAGACAGTGCCTTTTGCCCCGTGGAAGTTGGGCGGTTGCTTTGCTGGCGTACCCGGTTCGTGTTCATGGCTCAAGCATTCTTGAAGCCTGTATGTAGGAAATTCGGCGCAGGTTAAACCCAGGTTAAGAGAACTGATGTGAGGCATTGCTGAAACTTCAAGAAATCATGGACTTCAGCAGGTAACCACTCATAAAATCCTGTCTAACCACCACATCCTGTTAGGGAGCCTCATGACTATTTCTATTGCTGGCAAGCGCGTGATCATCACGGGAGGCGCCCGGGGTATCGGCGCAGCTGCGGTGGCCCATTTCGCTGAGCATGGCGCACATGTTGTGTCTATTGATATTGAGCAGGATCGCGGTAAGTCAATAGCAAACCAAGCTGATGCTCAAGGCCCCGGCAGCGTCACGTTTATTGCTGCTGATGTGGCAAATCGCGCCGATATCTTCGCAGCCATTGACAAGTCTGTGGCAATTTTGGGTGGGCTCGATGCAATCTGCGCCATCGCAGGAGTTGAAGGTGGCGGATCTGCCGAGGACATCAGCGAAGCCGAATGGGATCGCATCGTTGACATCAACGCCAAGGGCACCATGTTTACCAACCAAGCAGCCTTTCCACACCTACGTGACAATGGCGGCAGTATCGTGAATTTCGGTTCGGATGTGGCTCTTAGCGGTGGCGTCAGTGCTCCTTATGCAGCATCTAAAGGCGCGATTCTTTCCCTCACGCGAGATCTTTCACGAGCTTGGGGACAATATCGAATTCGCGTCAACTCGCTCATCCCCATGATCTGGACGGACATGTACGACGAATACCGTGCTCGCCTCACTCCAGAGCAATTAGCTGGATTAGACGCATCGATGCTGCAGACCATCCCACTGGGCGGCAAGCTTGGTGACCCTAAAACCGACTGCGCACCGGTGCTTGAGTTCCTCGTGTCAGATGCATCAAAGTTCATTTCCGGTCAGATCGTTTCTGTCAACGGCGGTGCAATACCGGTTCGCTGATGCTTGATCCGGCTGGTTTTCACCACTCAGAATCGCGAACGCGCTTCTTTAGACATGGAGCCAGTCGGTGATGGTCACGGCGGCATTGTGACGTACCTTGTTGAGATGCGTTTTCTTAAGAGTCTGATCATTGTTGGAGCGGCTACCTCACTGGCCGCATGCAGCGCAGCCGTGAGTGCCCCTGATGGCGGGTCAGGGAGCGGGTTAGGAGACTCTGCCGTTGTTGCTACCTCACCATTGACGGGCTTACCTGAGATGGCGCCAACACCGGTTTTGATTGTGAAGCTTGATAACACTCGAAATGCGCAGCCGCATGCGGGCTTGAAGTACGCAGATGTGGTCTATCTCGAAGAAGTCGAATATGGGATTACCCGCCTTGCAGCTGTTTTCTCCAGCACTATCCCCACACGTATAGGGCCGACCCGTTCAGCACGCATTACGGATATTGATCTCACTGCACAGTATGGCAATCCAGCCTTCGCATTTTCAGGTGTGCAGCGCAAAATGTGGCCTGCAATCAATGACTCAACCGTGGTTGATGTGTCCCCAAACAAATATGCAGCCGCATATTTCAGAGATCACGATCGCAAGATGCCCTATAACTTGTTCTTGAACGGCACGAAGTCGCTGACGTGGGCTACGGGAGTTTCATCAGACCGAAATATTGGATTCGTTTTTTCCTCGGATATCCCACAAGGTGGCTTAACCAACACTGGCGCAACCATGAAATGGAGTGAGGCTTCAGCCGAATTCACCTACGACCCAGTTTCTGGGCTTTACAAAGTGTCACTCAATGGAATTCCAGCTCAGGCAGCTGAAGACACCAGTGGGCAAAATGCGGCGACGGTCATCATTCAAGATGTTGTGCAAACACAATCGAAGTATTGGGATAAAGGTGGCGGAAATACCCCACACGCCACCACGATCGGGAGTGGCACAGCCACCGTGCTTCGCGATGGCAGATCTTTTAGCGTCAATTGGAATCGACCAACATCTGACTCAGGCACGACATTCACCATGGCAGATGGTTCACCAATGCCATTTAAACCAGGTCAACAGTGGGTCGTACTGTTGAACGCCAAAACGCCAGCCACCTTGTTGCCACAACCTTCGCCTGCGCCGTCAACGAGCAAGAAAGCACCTACAGCTATTTAGTCGCTGCGATTTTTGTGTAGTAAGCCTCTTCCTCTACCCGCTTAGGGAAGAGGAAAGCCACGAGCAGCAATCCGAGAACGCTCAGCACTAACGCCACGCTCATTGCTGCACTTTTACCGTCTGTGAAAGCTTGGGCGGCAGCTTTGACAATTTCATCACCAATGTTGCTCGGATACTGAGCCGCCACATGCGCAGCATCACCGAAGGAGGCCGTCAATGACTGTGCGATCTCAGTCGTGACTTGACTTGACTGTGCCGGCGGCAAACCCGCGATGTCACTTTGCATTCTGCTGACGTACGCGCCTGCGAGCACTCCCCCCAAAAGTGCTTGCAACACCGCGCCACCAAAATCACGTGTGAGGTCCAGGAACGCAGAGCCCATGCCTGCATGACTTTCTGGCACCGAGGACATCAGCGCTCTTGAAGCTGGTGTTGCCGCCATGCCCACGCCTGCTCCGACAAGTGCGTAGGCAAGTAGAATCCAAAACAGGCTTGTGTCATCCTTCCAACCAAACAGCATGACAACAAAGGCGAGCACAACAAGGCCAAGACCAATGCTCAGGGTGTCTCGCGAGCCACGTTTAATAACCAATTTACCGGCAACCTGGCCTCCTATAGCTGCGAAGATTGCAGACGGAACAGCAACTGCTGCCGCTGAGAAAGTGTTGTAACCCAGTACGTCTTGCACGAATTGTTGCCCGATAAACATTGCTCCGATGAGAGCGCCGAAAGTGATGGCACCACCCACGAAAGCTACCCAGAAAGTTCTCGCTTTTGCTAGTGGTAGATCTACGAGTGGCCGCTTTGCTCTCTTTTGCCGGAAAAAGAATCCGATGATGGCCAACACTGCGATAGTTGCGATGACGAGCCAGGTGGAGTCAACACCATCATGGAAGGTTTGAATGATGACAACGAGTCCGCCAACACCGAGGACTGACAGCACCCCACCAAGATGATCGACTGGCTCAGTGCCTGATGAAATGTGATTCGGAATAACCACGATGCCAATGATCAATGCAAACAACGCAAGTGGCACTGATATGAGAAAGACTGATCCCCACCAAAAGTATTCAAGAAGCCAGCCACCCATAAGCGGGCCAAGAGCAGCGAATCCAGCGCCAAGCCCCGACCATAAGGCGATTGCTTTAACTCTTGCATTGCCTCGATACAGCGATGAGATCAAGCTCAAGGTGGTGGGAAAGAGCAGAGCTGCTGCAAAACCTGAAAGCAAACGTGCTACTGCGAGAAACTCAGCATTTGGCGCCCAAGCTGAAAGCATCGCAGTAGGCACAGTGAGTATTGCCCCGACGACGAACAGCATTTTTCTGCCATAGCGATCGCCGATCGCACCCAAATACAGAACCGTAGACGCCAGCCCTAACGCGAATGCTTCTGCGATGGTATTTAACTGATCTTGGCTGGCGTTGAGTTCCGAGCCAATGGTCGGCAATGCAACATTTGCGACCGACAGGTTGATGTTGGCAACAATTGCCCCAACGATTAAAGCCAGCAGAATCAATCCGCTTCGCGCCGGGCGTTCAAGTTGACTGACCGCAGTACTCATATCCGGCAGGGTACTACCGAAAATCACACCTTGACGGGAACTGCCTCTTCATCGTCAATAATCTCATCATCGCCAGGTTCGATTTGCACACGAGGCAAGATTCGGTCAAGCCATCCTGGAAGCCACCAGTTAGCTTTTCCAAGGATCGACATGACGGACGGCACAAAGATCAAACGAACAAGGAAAGCATCGATAATCACTGCGGATCCAAGCGCAACACCGAACAACTTGATCATGGAGTTCTTGTCAGGTACGAATGCCAAGAACACACTGGCCATGATTGCCGCAGCGATCACCACTACTCGTCCAGATCCCGCTAGGCCTCTACGCACTGAGGCAGCGTTCTCACCTGTGTGCATCCACTCTTCTTGCATACGACTCACTAAGAAGACTTGGTAATCCATCGACAAACCAAACAAGATTGCAAACACCATGATTGGCAAGAATGGGAAGATTGGTCCAGTCCCGGCTAAACCAATGACATTACCCAGCCAGCCCCACTGGAAGATTGCAACCGTGACACCCATAGCTGCGGCAAAACTCAGCAAACTCGTGATTGCTGCCGTTAGCGGGACGACGATGGAGTGGAACAACAACATCAAAGCCAAGAAACCTAGACCCACCACCACAGTGAGGAATATGGGTAAGGCATCTGTGAGTACGGTGGTGAAGTCGTTAACCACGGCTTGTTCACCACCAACGTAAAGCTTTGCACCTGTTTGCTCGGCGATGAGTGGATCGACGTTATCGCGCAAATTGTTGAGCAAGTCAGTGGTTGCTGCATCCTGGGGTGCGCTCACTGGCGTCACCATGATGGTGCCGATCGTGCCGTCCTTGCCGAAAGAAGAAGGATTCGCGCCGATGATTGGCAGCGCTGCACTGCTTGGCAATGTTGATGCTACGCCTGGGGTCGCCTCCAAAGTTTTCACAGCGGTGGCATACGCAACGAAATCATTTGCTTTTGGAAGTTCAACAGCGACAAAGAATGGTCCGTTGACTCCTGGTCCAAAACCTTCTGCCATTAAGTCATACGCTGTGCGCATTGGACTTCCTAAAGCTTTGCCGGAATCATCAGGAAATCCAAGGCGAAGCGAAAAGATCGGAATCGCCAACACGAGCACGACACCCAGAGAAATCAAGGCTGGAATGATTGGCTTACGTTGGAGAAAACGCCCATAACCAGCCCAGGCTTTACCTTCTGAATGCACCGCGCCAGCTGAATTCACTGAACCGATTTTCTTACCCCACGGCAACCGCACAGCTAAGGCCTTTGTGCCGAGCAAACTCAGCAACGCAGGTAAGAACCATAACGCCGACAGCATCACGAATAAGACTGTTAACGAAGCTGCGATAGCAAGACCATTAAAGAAGCCGATGCGCATCACAAATAAACCAAGCAAAGCGATGATTACGGTGCCACCGGCAAACAAGACGGCACGACCGGCAGTGTGTACCGACTCCAATGCTGCGGCCTTTGGTTCACGACCCGCGAGTAAAGCTTGGCGATAACGATTGATGACAAAAAGGGAGTAATCGATCCCGACGCCTAAGCCGATCATCGCGGCCAAGGTAGGAGCAATCGTTGCAACATCCAGGAAATTGGCGGTGATCAGAACACCCATCTGCCCCATGGCAAGACCCATGAGTGCGGCGATAATGGGTAGACCAGCGGCAATGAGTGAGCCAAAGGCCAGCAGCAAAATGATGATCGCGACAGCCAGACCGATGCCTTCGCTGCTCGGTGGCTCCATCCCAGCAAACTCCAGGACTTGACCGTTGTAGGCAACCGTGACCTTGTCTGAATTTGCCTTATTGATGGCAGTAACCATCGCTTTGGAATCTTTAGATGACACTGAAGAGCCATCTCCGACAAAAGTGACGTTCGCGTATGAAACCTTGCCATCTTTACTTATTGGCGCAGATGCGGCAGTAAAGGCTTGCAGTGCTGCCTTTTGTTCTGCAGTCAATTGAGCTAACTGTGCTTGAGTTGGTGGGGCTTGCTGAGGTGGGCACTGGCTGCCGACTGGGCCCAAAATAGACGTGATGCATCCAACTGCTGGATTTTGGGCGAGTTCACTGAGCAACGGCTTGATCACAGCAAGGGTCGCTGGATCACTGGCCAGACCTGATGCTGGTGACCAGACAATCTTTGCCCCAACATTGAAGGATCCGCTGCCACCTTCAGAGCCCTTAACGAGAAGATCTTGGGCTGTGGTTGATTCAGTCTCAGGCAATGAGAACGAGTCATTTAAGTTGCCGCCAATGCCCAGTCCGAGGCCGATAACGGCTGCCACAGCGATAAACCAGGTAAGCAGTGCAACAACGGGACGACGAACCGCCCATGACGACAAACCAGGCACAAAGAACTCCCAAAAAGTGGTGGATATGTGGTCATAACCAGCCGTGTATGGGTAAGTGTACCTTCTCGTTGAGCGGCTCCTATTAGCCCTCATCGAATAATCAATTGCGTCATGGCCCTACGTTCTTGCAGACCATTTGCAACTGCCAAAATCCAACTTGCCCACTAAATCTGCCGGGAATAGATTTATCTCGACATCCAGAGCGACTGAGAGATCTGGCTCAATGAAGTCGCAGCAACCCGGAACCTCGGGTGCTAATGCCAGAAACGATGTGGAGGAATGCACTGTCGTAGCTGAATGTGGATTGGGTCGTTCCACCCCCAAACCAATGCACCATCTGCCCTCAAAGATACATACCGAAAGGAATGAACAACATGTCACTTCACCTTGGCGAAATCGCACCTGATTTCACAGCTGAAACAACCGCTGGAACCCTGACGTTTCATGACTGGAAGAAAGATAGCTGGGCAATCCTGTTTAGCCATCCAGCAGACTTCACCCCTGTATGCACCACTGAACTTGGTGCCACTTCAGCACTTAAGGGCGAATTCGACGCACGCGGGGTCAAAGCAATTGCAGTCTCAGTTGACTCAGTTGAGGATCACCTCAGCTGGGCGGGCGATATCGGCGAAGTAACCGGTCACCCGCTGAACTTCCCGATCATTGCTGATCCTAAAAAAGAAGTGTCAATTGCTTACGACATGATCCACCCTGGCGAAGGCGACACTTCAACAGTGCGTTCCGTCTTCATCATCGACCCAAACAACAAGGTCCGTTTAACTCTCACCTACCCAAAGAGCGTGGGACGTAACTTCAACGAGATCTTGCGTGTAGTTGACGCACTTCAGCTCACTGACAAGGCTCCTGTTGCAACGCCAGTGAACTGGGTGCCAGGCGATCGCGTCATTGTTCCACCAACAGTCTCAACAGCAGATGCGATCGCTAAGTACGGCGATCAAGTCGAAGTGGTCAAGGACTACTTGCGTTACATCCCACAACCAAAGGTGTAACTGCAAGAAAGTAAAGCCCCCAACCGCAATCTGGTGGGGGCTTTACTCATGTCTACATCGAGCGCGACACGATCGGCTATTCATCGAGTTCAAGATCAAGTTCCGCTTGAACGGCTTCACGAACGAGGGATGCGGCTGCTGAACCGTTATAACCACGACGCATTAATAGATTCATCAGTCGACGCTGCTGGGTTGCCGAGTCATATCGGGCAAGGCTTGGCATTTTCTTTTCAACGAGAAGTCTGGCTCGCTCATACTCATCTTCAGGTGAGATTTCAGCTAACGCCTCGACGATCTCTTCGTCTGGTACGCCTTTTCGGCGCAACTCTTGTCGCAGCACCGGCTTAGCAGTGCCTCGCGAACGTTGGCGCGAAGCGACAAACATCTGCGCGTATTGCGCATCGTCAATCAAACCGAGTTCGGTAAACCGATCAAGGACATCATTTGCCACGCCTTCTGGAATGTCGCGCGAAAGTAAATCGTCGTAAAGGTCCTTACGTGTGCGAGCCATGGCATTGAGCCGACGTAACACAATCGATCTCGCAGTGGCGTATGGATCTTGGGCCGCACGCACATCTGCGAGCGAACCCGATTGGGATTCGCTCGCAGATGTTGAGAACTTGCGTGCCATGAATGCTTACGCGTCTATCGGATTTGGTTCAACAACCTTTGGCTCCTTGGCTTCTTTAGCGTCTGGCACTGCTTCAACCTTGCCACCGATCCCAAGTTCAGCCTTCAAACGACGCTCGATTTCATCAGTGAGATCAACATTGTCAAGTAAGAAGGTTCGGGCATTCTCCTTGCCCTGACCAAGCTGTTCGCCTTCGTAGGTGTACCAAGCACCAGCCTTCTTCACGATGCCATGATCAACGCCCATGTCAATGAGTGAGCCTTCACGCGAGATACCGACGCCATAAAGAATGTCGAATTCTGCTTGCTTGAATGGTGGCGCAACCTTGTTCTTGACGACCTTGACACGGGTGCGGTTGCCGACAGCTTCGGTGCCGCCTTTCAAGGTTTCAATGCGGCGAATATCTAGACGAACCGAGGCGTAGAACTTCAACGCCTTGCCGCCAGTGGTGACTTCTGGTGAACCGAACATCACGCCAATCTTTTCGCGCAACTGGTTAATGAAGATCATCGTGGTGTTGGTGTTGCTCAGTGCGCCAGCCATCTTGCGCAGGGCCTGGCTCATGAGGCGAGCTTGAAGACCAACATGACTGTCGCCCATTTCGCCTTCAATCTCAGCGCGAGGAACAAGGGCTGCCACGGAGTCAATGACGATGAGGTCGATGGCTCCCGATCGAACCAAAGTGTCGGCAATTTCTAAGCCCTGCTCACCAGTGTCAGGCTGGGAGACATACAGCGCGTCGAGGTCGATGCCAAGGCTCTTGGCGTATTCAGGATCAAGGGCATGCTCGGCATCGATGATGGCTGCAATGCCACCTGCTGCCTGAACGTTGGCGATGGCATGGAGCGCCAGCGTGGTCTTACCGGAAGATTCTGGGCCATAGATCTCGATGATGCGACCTCGTGGGTAGCCACCAATGCCAAGAGCAAGATCAAGGGCGATGGAGCCCGTAGGGATCACATCGATTGGATCGCGGCCTTCATCTCCAAGGCGCATTAATGAACCCTTGCCGAATTGGCGCTCAATTTGAGCCAATGCAGTTTCTAGTGCCTTCTCACGGTCATTCGCGGCCATGTCTAACTCCCTTGTCTGGTGTTCGTTGGTTCGTGTGAACCTAGAGCGACCCTCTGACAGTTCTGCTCACTCTCACCCGGGCCGCGGAGCCCTTGTGGATGAAAACCAGTTGAACTGACGTGAGTGAAACTACATCGAACACCTGTTCGAAGATATGCGACACGCCGTGATTGGTCTCAGCATATTTAGCAATATTTTGGCCGGCGTTATTCGCCCTTTGCTGGCGAGAAAGCCGCCCATGCGATCAACATCACGAAGCCAGCCAAGATCCACATCCCCCACGATGGCCAAAAGTTCAGCGGATCGGCGCCCATGAGATACCAAATGCCAACCAGGATTGCCCACAACACCAGCGCCAGGGCGGCAATCTTTTTGATTGAGCGTTGAGCCCACAACTTTGTCTCAGGTGACACTCGTAGCTCTTGGTTTGCCATGGCGCCAGTTTATCCGGGAACCGCTATTTGCCTTGGTATCTCGCTGCGCCACACTACTTGACTAATGTTGGTCAAAGACTGAGACTGTGGCTATGGGCACCGTCGTGAACGTTTATGAGGCGAAGTCACGCTTATCTGCTTTGCTCAATGAAGTTGAGGCTGGGTCATCGGTTGTCATCGCACGCGCAGGCCGTCCAGTTGCCCGGTTGATCCCATTCGAGCCAGAACAACGCAAGCCGCGAATCCCTGGAACGATGGCCGGTAAAATTTGGCTTGCTCATGATTTTGATGACGTTGACGAAGAAATCGTGAAAGATTTTTTAGAGTCATGACTGTTTTCGTTCTGGATACTCATGTATTGCTTTGGTGGCTCACTGGTCAACCCCTGACTCCTGCGGCCACAGCAGCAATTATCGATCCCAATCACGATGTGTATATCTCAGTGGTCACCGGCTGGGAAATAGCGATCAAAAGTTCCCAGGGAAAACTCACTATAGAAGGCGACCTCACCGAGGACATCTACGCGAATGGCTTCGATTTTCTGCCCATCCGTTGGAGCCATGCCAGCCAAGCGGGCGCGCTTCCCAACCATCACCGCGATCCCTTTGATCGCATGCTGATTGCTCAATGCCAAAGCGAGGGGTTCACCCTCATTTCACGAGATCTCAACATGACCAAGTACGAGGTTGACTTGTTGGTTGCCTAAGAGGCGCACAAGCAAGCTTTCCAGCGGCCAACCACTACGTTTGTCCTCATGTCCAAGGTTTTAACTTCATTGCCCGTCGGCGAACGCGTCGGAATCGCCTTTTCCGGAGGCCTCGATACCTCCATCGCAGTGGCATGGATGCGCGAAAAGGGTGCAATCCCGTTCACCTACACCGCAGATCTTGGCCAACCAGATGAGCCAGATATCGATTCAGTCCCCAGCCGGGCCATGATTTACGGCGCTGAAGGCGCCCGCTTAGTTGACTGCCGCACCCAGCTCGTAGAAGAAGGACTTGCTGCTCTTGCTTGCGGCGCTTTTCATATTCGATCTGGCGGACGTCAGTATTTCAACACCACTCCCCTGGGTCGCGCCGTAACGGGCACACTGCTGGTGCGTGCAATGAAGGAAGACAACGTTTCGATCTGGGGCGATGGTTCCACGTACAAGGGCAATGACATTGAACGGTTCTACCGCTATGGACTGCTCGCAAATCCTGCGCTACGTATCTACAAGCCTTGGCTTGATCAAGACTTTGTTGATGAGCTTGGCGGACGCAAGGAAATGTCTGAATGGATGAATTCGCGCAATCTTGAATACCGGTCAAGTGTGGAGAAGGCCTACTCAACGGACGCCAATATCTGGGGCGCAACCCACGAAGCCAAGGATTTAGAGCACCTGAACGTGTCGATGGAAATCGTCGAACCGATCATGGGCGTGCGCTTTTGGGATCAATCAGTTGCCATTGACCAAGAAGACGTCACGATCACGTTTGTTCAGGGACGCCCAGTTGCCATCAACGGCAAATCCTTTCCCGACGCCGTTGCGCTCGTTCTTGAAGCCAATGCCATCGGTGGACGCCATGGCCTAGGTATGGCTGACCAAATTGAAAATCGCATCATTGAAGCTAAGAGTCGGGGTATCTACGAAGCACCCGGAATGGCCTTGCTGTTCATTGCCTACGAACGCTTACTCAGCGCGATCCACAACGAAGACACGGTGGCTAATTACCACGCAGAAGGTCGCCGACTTGGTCGCCTACTTTACGAAGGTCGCTGGTTGGATCCACAGTCATTAATGCTGCGCGAATCGCTACAACGCTGGGTGGCGTCTGCAGTTTCAGGCAATGTCACTGTTCGCCTTCGTCGTGGTGATGACTACACCATCGTTTCAACCGATGGACCTAACTTCAGCTACCACCCAGACAAGCTCTCTATGGAACGCACCGAGGATGCAGCCTTTGGGCCGCTTGATCGCATCGGTCAACTCACCATGCGTAACCTTGATATAGCTGATACTCGCGCAAAACTGGAAATGTATGCAGCGCAAGGTCAGCTACTTGAGAGTCACACGAATTTGGTTGGCGAACTTATTCCAGGTGGTGCTGCTGCTATTGCTTCAGCTGAGGACGAAAGTAATCCAGCTGCAGAGAATTCACTTGATCGTGCTGCGATGGAAGCCGGAACTGACTAGTTCGTCT
>CANJCG010000004.1 GCA_947472655.1 Actinomycetota bacterium | reverse complement strand
ATCAAGGGTGCGTTCATTTGCAGGTAGGTCGAATAGCCGTTCTAGTGCTGTGTGAATCAGGTTGCCCCGCAAGGCTGCTGCGGACGGTTCTTCAGGAACACGATCGATGCTGCGCAATCTGAATTTTAACGGGCAACTTTGGAAATCATTGGCTCGCGATGGAGACAGCGTCGAAGGGAATGTGGGACTCACCAACGACACTGTAGAGCCAACCACGACTACGCTTGCCCGAATGTCGACAAGTGCGAACCGTAAAGGACCATTTCGTGTGGGTGATCTGGCCCAACTGACCGATCCAAAGGGCAAGCTGCACACGGTCAAGTTGACCCCGGGAAAGGTCTTTCACACGCATCGAGGAGGGGTGGATCACGACGCCATCATTGGTTTGGAGTCTGGTTCTGTCATTCATATGACTAATGGCGCCGCATATTTGGTACTTCGCCCGCTCCTGGATGATTTCGTGCTGTCTATGCCTCGTGGAGCTACTCCGGTGTACCCGAAGGATGCTGCACGCATCGTTGGTCTCATGAATCTGCATCCAGGGGATCGCATCGCCGAAGCAGGCGTTGGGTCTGGCGCATTAACCTGTTCGCTACTCAAAGCAATTGGCACGGATGGGCAACTCTTCAGTTATGAAAGGCGTGAAGAGTTTGCCAAGGTTGCTGAAACTAATGTCATTACTTGGTTTGGTGAACATCCCCACTCCTGGACGTTGAAACTTGGTGATTTAGCCCTGGATCTGGAAGAACGCGATCTGGATGCTGTCGTGCTTGACATGCTCGCTCCTTGGGAATGTCTTGAAAAAGTAGCTGACGCTGTCGCACCCGGTGGGGTCATGATCGGCTATGTCGCCACTGCGACGCAGCTCTCCAAATTCGTTGAATCTATTCGCGTCACAGGTCAGTGGACCGAGCCTCGCGCCGAAGAGTCGCTCTTGCGCACTTGGCACCTCGATGGCTTGTCAGTTCGGCCCGACCATCGCATGAATGGTCATACGGGATTTCTTGTATCGACCCGTCGATTGGCCCCAGGCGCTCAGTTACCGCCTCGTCGACGCCGACCGGCGCCAGGTGCCTACGGTGAGGACTACACGGGACCGGGTGCAGAGCGCGCCGGTACCGAGGCAAATAATGAGCAGCAGTTAGAGTAAATAGTCACATCAAGGAGGCGTTATGACGGATTCACTCTCGCCAGAAGCGGACCGCGTAGCTGCTCTTGAGGCTGCCTTAAATCGTCTCCGCGCTGATTTGATGTCTCAAAGGGATCACAGCGCGCGCCTCATTGACACACTAAAAGAAGCGCGTGAGCAAATCATCTCACTGAAGAGTGAGATAGATCGATTAGCACTGCCACCAGCAGGGTTTGCCACATTTATAGGTGCTGTCGGTGAACACAGCGCGGATGTTCTTTCAGCAGGACGCAAGATGACGGTTCCCGTCAGTCCTGGGGTGGACCTATCCACTCTCGTTGCTGGGCAAGAAGTCATGCTGAATGACGCCACGAGCATTATTTCGATCCGCGATTTTGAAGATGTCGGAGAAATCGTAACTTTCAAGGAAATTCTTGAATCGGGCACTCGTGCGCTGATCGTGGGAAGTTCTGACGATGAACGCGTTATTCGACTCGCTAAGCCTTTACAAGCTGAAAAGCTAAGGGCGGGCGACTCACTTTTGTTGGATACTCGTTCCGGATATGCAACGCAACGAGTGAGCAAGTCTGAAGTGAACGATCTCATTCTGGAAGAAGTTCCCAATATTGAATATGAAGATATCGGTGGGCTTCGCGACCAAATTGAGTCAATCCGCGATGCAGTCGAATTACCATTTCTGCATCCAGACCTTTACACCGAGCATCACCTAAAGCCACCTAAAGGCATACTTTTATATGGTCCACCAGGGTGTGGAAAAACTCTGATCGCTAAGGCCGTTGCTAATTCTCTGGCTAAGAAAATCGCGGAGCGTAACGGAACAGAGGAGGGACGCAGTTTCTTCCTCAACATTAAAGGCCCTGAACTTCTCAATAAATATGTCGGAGAAACCGAACGCCATATTCGGCTGGTTTTTCAGCGGGCACGAGAGAAGGCGTCTGAAGGCACCCCTGTCATTGTTTTCTTCGACGAGATGGACTCTCTTTTTAGAACACGAGGATCTGGTGTTTCTAGCGATGTCGAGAACACAATCGTGCCGCAGCTCCTGGCCGAAATAGATGGTGTTGAGCGTCTCGAAAATGTGATTGTCATTGGTGCATCAAACCGTGAAGACATGATTGATCCTGCAATATTGCGACCAGGCCGGCTTGACGTCAAAATCAAAATTGCTCGGCCTGATGCTGAGGCTGCACGCGAAATTTTTAGTAAGTACCTGTTGCCTGAATTACCGATTCATGAAGATGACATTGCTGAGCATGGCGGTGACCGTAATGCCGCATGTGTAGCGATGATTCAACGGGCAGTTGAAATGATTTACGCGGATTCTGATGAAAACAGATTCCTTGAAGTCACTTACGCAGGTGGCGACAAGGAAATCCTATATTTCAAGGACTTTAATTCAGGCGCCATGATTGAAAATATCGTTGCGCGCGCGAAAAAGGCTTCCATTAAGAATTTCCTCGACTCAGGCGACAAGGGAATCAGAGTCCAACATCTCCTCGATGCAGCACTTGATGAGTTCCGGGAAAATGAAGACTTACCTAACACCACGAATCCTGATGACTGGGCACGGATCTCAGGCAAGAAGGGTGAGCGCATCGTCTACATCAGAACCTTGGTGCACGGGGCCAAGGGCAATGAGACTGGGCGCTCTATTGCTACGGTTGCTAACACCGGTCAGTACCTCTAACCGATAGGAAAAGAGCTACAGGATGACCGTTCATCGCATCATGGGCATTGAAACCGAATACGGGATCACCGTCCCTGGCGAGCGAGTCAGTAACGCGATGGCCACATCAACGCGTTTGGTAAACGCTTATGCACGCAACCATGTGCAGGGTCGTCAAAGAAATCCTAAATGGGACTATTCGCAAGAGGCACCTCTGCGCGATGCGCGTGGCTTCGACATGAGTCGTGCGGATGCCGATCCTTCACAGTTGACTGATGATGATTTGGGCATGGCGAACATTATTTTGACGAATGGTGCTCGTTTTTATGTCGACCATTCCCACCCGGAATACTCCTCTCCAGAAATAACCAATCCACGTGACGCTGTGTTGTGGGATAGGGCTGGCATGGCTGTCATGCAGCGCGCGGCGACACACACCTCCACGGATGGTGTGGATTTACCGGTTCTCCTCTACAAAAATAACACCGATAACAAGGGAGCTTCTTATGGATGCCATGAGAACTACCTCATGTCGCGAACGACTCCTTTTTCATCAATAGTTGCCTGGCTCACACCTTTTTTCATCAGTCGTCAGATTTTTACCGGGGCAGGCCGCCTCGGTATTGGGCAAGATCCGAAAAAAATGGTGTATCAGTTAAGCCAGCGTGCAGATTTCTTCGAGGCGGAAGTCGGGCTGGAAACAACCTTTAAGCGACCAATAATCAATACTCGCGATGAACCGCATAGTGACGCTGAACGTTTTCGTCGCCTCCATGTCATCGTGGGAGACGCCAATATGAGCGACACTGCTACGTATCTGAAAATGGGTACGACATCGCTGGTGATCAGCATGTTGGAAAGCGGCTTCTTAATCGGTAAAGACCTCACCGTAGAAGAGCCTCTGCGCGCCATGTATGCCGTTAGCCACGATGTCGCTCTACAGAAGCGCTTAACACTCACGGGGGACCGTCACATGTCGGCCATCGAGATCCAGCGTGAGTTCTGGGAGATGTGTGCGTTGTATTGCGAGGCTGAGTACGGGGCCGATATAGATGACCAAACGCGTGATCTGCTGCAGCAGTGGGGCAGTGTTCTCGATCGTCTCGACGAAGATCCTCTCGGATGCGCAGATATTCTCGATTGGGCTGCGAAATATCGATTGATGCAGGCATACAGAACGAGGGACAATCTTGACTGGTCAGCACCTCAGTTGCAGGCGATCGATCTGCAATACGCAGATATTCGACCTGAGCGTGGACTAGCACTCCGGCTTGAACAACGCGGTCAATTACTTCGCATGTTCAGTGACGATGAAGTTGAACATGCACGACTTTTTGCACCGCGCGACACCCGGGCCTATTTTCGAGGCGAATGCTTACGCAGGTTTCCAAACGAGATAGCGGCGGCCTCTTGGGATTCCATAGTCTTTGACCTTCCCGGCCAAGAATCCTTAGTACGAGTACCCACAATGGAGCCAGCACGAGGCACCTTCGATCATGTGGGGCCTCTGTTCGACCAGGCAGAAAGTGCCGAAGAACTCATCAAGTTGCTGAGCACTTAGATATAACGGAAGGTACTCTAGGAACATGCCGCAACGCGAGAACGCAGAACGCAAGGTCAATCGTCCTCAACAAGAGGATGCCGCAAGCGACGGTCAGGTGCAATCTACAAGTACTGAGCACAAGGCCGCACTCGATGCGGACGTCGATTCATTGCTTGATGAAATCGACGAGGTCCTTGAGATCAACGCTGAAGAATTTGTGAAGTCCTTCGTCCAAAAGGGTGGGCAGTGACAAATTCAGGAGGTATGTTGCCTCCCGCTTTCATGCGCAATGGTTCACCATCGTTTGCTGATTTCCTCGCCGATCTCGCACCTGATGTGCTCACTGCTCGCTTGCTCCAGTCGAACATTGACACCACGCATCTGGCTCCTCACGGAACCACAATCGTGTCCCTGCGTGGCAGCTTTGGAGCAGTGATGGCCGGAGACAGGCGCGCAACTATGGGCAACGTGATTTCTCAACGTGATATTGAAAAAGTCTTCCTGGCTGATGAACACTCCATGATTGGTATTGCAGGGACTGCGGGTTTGGCCATTGAACTTGTCCGACTGTTCCAGGTTGAACTTGAACATTATGAAAAAATTGAAGGGCTGCAGCTCAGTCTCGATGGCAAAGCCAATCGACTTTCTGCTCTATTACGCGGAAACCTGGGTATGGCCATGCAAGGCTTAGCAGTGGTACCAATGTTTGCCGGTTACGATCTTGATCGCGATCGCGGAAGAATCTTCTCCTATGACGTGACCGGTGGTCGCTATGAAGAACATGACTACCACGCGGTTGGGTCGGGGTCTTTCTTCGCCAAGAGTTCGATCAAGAAGATGTATCGCGAGGATATTTCTGCAGACCAGGCCACCGCGATAGCTCTCGAGGCCTTATATGACGCCGCGGATGATGACAGCGCAACTGGCGGTCCGGATTTGGCCCGGGGGATCTATCCGGTAGTCGCCATCAGCGATTCAACTGGTGTTCGGCTCCTCGATGAAGAGGTTTTAACACCGATGGTGCAAGCCATTGTTGCTGGTAGACAACGTCGCCCTGATGGACCACTCGTAGTTTTGGAAGGTCAGTCATGAGTTCTCCTTACTATGTTGCGCCAGAACAACTCATAAAAGATAAAGCGGATTATGCCCGTAAGGGAATCGCCCGCGGTCGAAGCGTGATTGTCTTGGAGTACATAGACGGCGTAGTTTTCGTAGCCGAAAATCCATCACGAGCCCTCCACAAAATCAGTGAGATCTACGATCGCATTGGATTCGCAGCAGTGGGTAAATACAATGAATTCGAAAATCTGCGTGTCGCGGGTGTTCGACTGGCCGACATGCGCGGGTATTCCTACGATCGTCGAGATGTGAACGGCCGAAGCCTCGCAAATGCCTACGCTCAAACTCTTGGAACTATTTTCACTGATCAGCCGAAGCCGTATGAAGTCGAAATCGTGGTCGCTGAGGTGGGCGAGAGCGCACATGAAGACCAGCTTTATCGCCTCTCTTTTGACGGTTCTGTGGCCGATGAACAGGGTTACGTCGCCATGGGCGGTCAGGCAGAGGCCATCAGCAATGCGCTTGCTGAACAATGGACCCAGGGGATGGACTTATCTACCTCGTTGAACCTCGCGGTACGGCTTCTCGGGGAATTTGGTGGCGAGGCACAGCGCACGTTGACCCCAGCGGAGCTGGAAGTCGCCATTCTCGATCGAAATAGACCACGCCGAACCTTCATTCGAATCAATGGGCCAAGACTGGAAGAACTTCTGTCTTAGTGTGAACTCATGCATCGTCGCATCTTTGGTCTGGAGACCGAGTACGGAGTTTCCTGTAGCTTTCAGGGACACCGACGCCTGAGCCCAGACGAGGTTGCGCGCTATCTGTTTCGGCGTGTGGTTTCGTGGGGACGTAGCAGCAACGTGTTTCTCCCAAATGGATCTCGGTTGTATCTCGATGTTGGAAGCCATCCTGAATACGCCACTCCAGAGTGCGACAGTGTGACGCAATTGCTTACTCATGATCGTGCTGGTGATCGAATACTTGAGGGTCTCGTTAATGATGGAGAGATTCGACTCAAAGCCGAGGGAATTGAAGGCGAGATATATCTTTTTAAGAACAACACCGACACGGGGGGAAACTCTTACGGATGTCATGAAAATTACCTAGTTGAGCGCCATGGTGATTTCGCTCGCCTCACTGATCGGCTTATCCCACTGCTCATTACTCGCCAGCTGCTCACGGGCGCCGGCAAAGTGCTTCAGACACCTAAAGGAACAATTTTCGCTGTAAGCCAGCGAGCTGATCACATTTGGGAAGGTACCTCAAGCGCGACCACTCGTTCGCGACCAATAATTAATACTCGCGACGAACCACATGCTGATGCGGAGCTTTATCGTCGACTTCATGTGATCGTCGGAGACTCAAATATGAGTGAGACAACCACAATGTTGAAGCTTGGAATGGTTGACCTAGTTTTACGCATGCTTGAGGGCGGCTTCGCAATGAAAGATTTGACCCTAGAAAATCCAGTGCGCTCAATACGTGCAATAAGCCACGACTCGACCGGCAAGACAAAAGTCAAACTCGTGAATGGACAAGAACTCACCGCGATCCAAATACAGACAGAGTATTTCGAACGAGTGAGCCAATTCGCCAACGAACGTGGCCTAAGCGATGATCCAGTACATCGTCGGGTTCTGGATCTTTGGGAGAAAGTACTACTTGCCCTAGAAACTGAAAATCTCACTTTGATCGATCAAGACATCGATTGGGTTATCAAGAAAAAATTATTCGAGCGTTATATGGCAAAACATGATCTTGACCTATCCTCGGCGAGAATCGCGCAAATGGATCTCGCCTATCACGATGTCACGCGTAGCCGGGGGCTTTTCTACCTTCTGGAACGACGCGGGATGGCAAGCCGTGTGACTCGGGAACTCGATGTCTTTGAAGCTAAATCGATTCCTCCTCAAACAACGAGGGCCAAACTACGTGGTGATTTCATCAAAAGTGCCACGCAGCACCATCGAGATTTCACAGTTGATTGGGTCAATCTCAAACTCAATGACCAGACTCCGCGTACCGTTGTTTGCAAGGACCCCTTCACAGCGGTCGATGAAAGAGTGCAGCACCTTATTTCCCGAATGTAGATACACCAATCTGGGCCTAAGCCCGCTTAGACTGTTGAGATTCGACGTCCCGTTATCTTGTTGGTTCCCATTCTCATCCTTCTCGCTGCGTGTTCAAGCACTCCGTCAGCCGACCCAGGTGCTGCCACTGAGCCAGCTCCCAGCGCCAGTGTCAGTTCACAATTCGTGACCTCACGCTGCGCGGTTCAGGGTGGAGATCCGACAGCTGAGAACGCGGCACCCATTCAGGGCACCACTGTGTCTGGAGTTACTGTCGCGCAAGCCAAAGCCCCCGTGATCACGATTGCGCCGGCTCTACCTGCGGCCACTGAGGTTCAAACCAAGACGTTGATACCTGGCAAGGGCAAGGTGCTCAAAGCTTCAGACACGCTTACATTCAATTATTGCGGCGTTGGATTGGTGAGCCAGACTCAATTCGACTCCTCTTGGGCCAATGGCGCTCCGCTCACTTACGATCTTGCAGGTCTGATTCCGGGCTGGAGCGTGGGGATGCCGGGTATGAAAATCGGTGAGCAACGACTCCTCATCATTCCGGGGGAACAGGGCTATGGTCCTACTCCGCCAGCCGGTTCGGGAATCCTTCCCGATGAATCACTCGTGTTCGTCGTCGAACTTGTATCAATCGACAAATAAGATTCTCGTATGACGCAGAAACCAGAAGTAGACTTTATCGACGGTCCCGCACCTACCACGTTAATCATCAGCGACGTGTTTGTTGGTGATGGAGCTGTGGCGGTCGCTGGGGGTCGGGTAGAGGTTCACTACTTGGGTGTGGATTTCGAAAATGGTGAAGAATTCGACTCTTCCTGGGATCGAGGCGAATCCATCACCTTTCCACTGAATGGCCTGATTGCTGGCTGGCAAGAAGGTATCCCCGGCATGAAGGTTGGTGGACGTCGGCAGCTGGTTATTCCTCCAGCTTTGGCTTATGGCGAGTCCGGTGGGCATCGCCTTGCTGGACGGACTTTGGTTTTCATAATTGATCTCCTCAACGTCGGCTAGCTGTCTTGGCAAGAGTTGATCGCACCGAACGCTTACTCAATGTAGTTTTTTGTCTCTTAGGTGCGTCTCGTGCCATTCCTCGATCAGATATCCGTCGGCTCGTTGCAGGGTATGACGTTGACGCAAGCGATGTTGCCTTTGAGCGGATGTTCGAGAGAGATAAAGATGAGCTACGCGGTATGGGTATACCGGTTGAAACTGTGCTTGATGTGAATGGCGAAGTCGAGGGCTATCTCATTGCTCGGCAGACCACACCTGAAGATCTGAATTTCTCGGCTGATGAGTTGGCCCTTTTAGCGCTGGCAGCTGCCACCTGGCAGGAAGCGATTTTAGAGGCTCCCGCTACTACCGCCATACGAAAGATCGAATCCATTAGTGGCGATGCACCAGCGGTTCAAGGTCTTGAATCGGTCAGAGTCACCGCTACTGATGCTGCGTTATTACCTCTTATGGCCGCGCTGCGTGAACAACATGTGGTCAATTTCGAATATCAAGGCAGATCAGATCCGCAACCTGCACGTCGCATTGTCGACCCTTGGGGCCTAGTAGCCCATCTCGGGCACTGGTATTTCGTAGGTCACGATCATGATCGGGGTGAACGGCGCACTTTTCGCGTTTCACGGATCACGGGCTCTGTGACGGTAACGGCTAAAAGCCTAGAAGTTGCTCGCCCATCTGATCTCGATCTCACTGAGGTCGTCCGCGGTGAAGACGTTGCGCGTCCGGTCACTGCAACCGTTTGGATCCAGGGCGGCCACGGTGCAGCGCTGCGGCAAGCCAACGGAGCGAATATAAGTCCCTTTGAAAATGCAGAGATCACGATTTCAGCGGTGTCCGCCGATGTGCTCGTCTCACAAATCTGTGCGGCGGGCGGTGGTGTCAAAGTCATTGAGCCAAACGAAATTCTTCTGATGGTTCGTGATTCCCTGCACACAATTCTACGCGATCACCAGGACGCAACGTGACGACATCGAGTACGCGGTTGTCTCGACTCATGACAATGGTTCCGTGGCTCATCAATCATGATGGTGTCAGTATTGACGTTGCCGCGGATCATTTTGGAATATCCGCTGAACAATGTGAAAAAGATTTATGGCTCCTGGTGGTCTGCGGATTACCCGGGCACATGCCAGATCAACTCGTGGACATTCAGTTCTGGGATGATGGACGTATTCATGTCGTTGATCCACAAACTCTCGACCGTCCTCTGCGTCTCTCGGGCGATGAAGTGATGGCGCTTCTTGTGGCGTTAAGGCTCTTGATTCAGGTGCCTGGCTCACATGATCGAAAAACGCTCGTTGCCTTGATTGAACGACTTGAAGGCAGTCTCGAAACGAACACGGCATCCACCATGGTGATCGACAGTGGGGTTTCGGATGCAACCACGCACATGATCGAGGCAGCTTTGCGTGAGAACAGAAAGCTATCAATCATTTATGCGGCTGGAACTGACGACCTTGTTACCGATCGAATCGTTTTGCCACACAGCGTTGTCACCTCCGGAGGTCACACGTACCTGGAAGGCTTCTGTGAACGAGCACAAGCCATCCGGACCTTCCGGGTTGATCGCATCATCACGGCACTCCTTGGTGAACCAATGCCGACCTCTATGGGTATGCAGACACCGATTTCACAAGAGACCCGTGCCGCAGTGACCTTGGCGAGTACCGCCCGCTGGGCCTTAGACACCTACCCCTTCGCGAACATCCAAGATGGCCCAGATGGGACCATCGAAGCTGAATTGGCCTTTCGCGATCCTCATTGGCTAGTTCAGGTGGTGCTTTCTATGGGAGGTTCATTGACTGTGCAATCTCCCAGAGAAGCTCGCAAATGGGTGGCGGATGCAGCCGCTGCCGCGTATACGTCGTATTCTTAAGTCACTCTCAAGCGAAGGAACAGGGAATGTTCAAGAATTTCGGTGGTACCGAGGTACTGATCATTGTGCTCATCATTGCGTTGCTCTTTGGGGCAAAGCGTCTACCCGATGCCGCGCGAGGTCTTGGGCGTTCGCTTCGTATCTTCAAGGCAGAGACAAAAGGACTCATCGAAGGTGATCCGGCAAGTGATGCAGTATCGGCGAAAAAAGAGGCTGAAACTGCCAAAAAGACTACGGACGAGTAGCCGACCCAGTGCCCGATAAAAACCGTACAGCGGCAATGCCGCTTACGGATCATCTTCGCGAGTTACGTTCGCGGTTGGTGAAGTCAGCAATCGCCATCCTCATTGGCA
Organism: Actinomycetota bacterium; assembly: GCA_947472655.1. GTDB lineage: Bacteria > Actinomycetota > Actinomycetes > S36-B12 > S36-B12 > UBA11398. The sequence continues at coordinate 23,756 of CANJCG010000004.1, read as the reverse complement.
TGGTGGTCGGCTGGATTTTCTACACACCAATTTTCGAATGGATAAGTACACCATTCAATGACGTCGTGAATCAGGCCCGTGGAGAAGGCCGAAATATCACCTTGGCGCTCACCGGTGTGGCGGACCCATTCGTATTGCAGTTGCAAGTCGCTGCAGTAGCAGGACTCGTCTTGAGCTCTCCGGTCTGGCTCTATCAGCTTTGGAGATTTATAACCCCGGGTCTACATAAACATGAAAAGCGATGGGCGCTGGGTTTTGTTCTCGTCGCCACTCCACTGTTTGGCGCGGGAATTTACATGGCGTACACCGTACTTCCTGTCGGACTCAACATTCTGTTTGGCTTTACTCCAGATGGAGTAGCAAACATCGTCGGCGTTGATCGTTATCTTTCTTTCTTCCTACGCATGATCATGGTTTTTGCCATTGGCTTTATCGCTCCGCTCGTGCTCATCGGCATGAATATGGCTGGAGTACTGACTGGTAGGAGATTATTGTCTTGGTGGCGGTGGATCATCATGATTATTTTTGTTTTCGCGGCCATCGCAACGCCCACGGGTGACCCAATTAATATGGCATTACTTGCTGGTCCAATATTTCTCCTCGTATCGTTGGCAATTGTTTTCTCCCTGTTGAACGATAGGCGTAGGACTCGAAAACGCAAGGGAGAAATTGACTACTCCATGCTCGGTGATGATGAACTTTCACCTTTGTCATTGAATGATGATGAATAGCCCGTCTGAAAGGTACGCCGCTTCTCGGCAGCGAGCACACTCTCCACAAGTGCAAGCCTTTGCAAGTGGATTCGCCTTCGGATTAGATCAGTTTCAACTACGCGCCTGTCGCAGCCTTGAAAGTGGGAAAAGCGTACTCGTAGCTGCACCTACCGGATCAGGCAAGACTGTTGTGGGGGAGTTTGCTGTTTTCCTTGCTCTTGAAGCAGGGCGAAAATGTTTTTTCACAACACCAATTAAGGCACTCTCGAATCAGAAATATCACGATCTCGTAGAACATTTCGGGCCTGAGCGCATTGGCCTTCTGACCGGTGACACTTCGATCAATAGCGAGGCTCCTGTTGTGGTTATGACCACCGAGGTCCTTCGAAACATGCTTTATGCAGAATCAAGCACACTTCACGATCTTTCGTATGTTGTGATGGATGAGGTTCATTATCTTGCTGATCGCTTCAGAGGCGCCGTTTGGGAAGAAGTGATGATTCACCTTCCAGCCACTGTCAGCATCGCAGCACTGTCGGCCACCGTCAGCAATGCTGAAGAATTTGGAGCTTGGCTGGCTACTGTGCGCGGTGAAACCGACATAATCGTGGAGGAACATCGACCTGTTCCGTTGTGGCAGCACGTAATGGCAGGTAACCGCCTGTATGACCTTTTCGTCGACGATGACCAGCAAATCGTCAATCCAGAACTAGAGAGTTTGTCCAGGGATGCATCACGCAGACACAGCCGTGACGCGAAAAGCCACCGCCGCCGAAATGCGCTCACACCGTATCGCAGCGATGTGGTGCGAAAACTTGAAGAAAACGAGTTGCTACCAGCTATCTACTTTCTGTTTAGTCGCAATGGTTGCAATGACGCCGTTCAGCAGGTTATGCATTCCGGGCTTCGCCTGAATTCTAAAGACGAACGAATCGAAGTGCGGGAATATGCGCTTGAAGCCACGAGGCATTTATCGGATGAAGATCTTTTAGCACTTGGGTTCGACGACTGGATGGATGGGATTGAGCGCGGCATAGCCGCCCACCACGCAGGTCTGCTGCCGATCTTTAAGGAAGTGGTCGAATATCTATTTCAACGTGGCCTCATCAAGGTGGTGTTTGCAACTGAAACTTTGGCACTTGGCATCAACATGCCTGCGCGATCCGTAGTCCTAGAGAAATTATCCAAGTGGAACGGTGAATCCCACGTGGATCTCACCCCGGGGGAGTACACCCAGCTCACGGGCCGTGCCGGTCGACGAGGGATCGATGTTGAGGGTCACGGTGTTGTTCTTTGGCAAGAGTCTTTGGATCCACGAGCAGTCGCAGGTTTAGCCTCTACTCGCACCTACCCTTTACGTTCGTCGTTCACCCCTTCGTACAACATGGCAGTGAATTTAGTGGCACGCCTGGGAAGACACACTGCACGTGAGGTTCTCGAGACCTCTTTCGCACAATTCCAGGCTGATCGATCTGTAGTTGGACTTGCAACCCAGATTCGTAAGCTCGAAGAAGGCCGCTCTGGCTATCAAGATGCGATGGCCTGTCACCTTGGTGATTTTACTGAGTACTCATCGCTGCGCGAACAAATTTCACGACGAGAAAAGGACATCACACGAACTGCGGCCGCACAGCGTCGAGAGGTTGCCACCGACACACTGCGGGCCCTTAAACCAGGCGATGTCATCGTGATCCCTGCCGGTAAGCGTGCTGGCCCCGCAGTCGTTTTGGATACCGGATTTGGGGGAGATGAGGCAGACCCGCGCCCTCTCGTGCTCACCACAGATCGCCAAGTGCGCCGCATTTCGAGTCTGGAAGTCAATGCCAACCTTGAAGTCCTCGGTCGCATTCGAATCCCAAAGACTTTTTCCGCCCGCAATCCACAAGCACGACGAGAGCTCATCTCGGCGTTGCGTGAGGTGGCAGGAGATCACGCGACAGGACGACGCACGAAGCCCGCGCAGACTGAAGATGAAGTTGTGAGCACCCTTCGGGCGAGCATGCGACAACATCCATGTCATGGATGCAATGAGCGCGAACAACATGCTCGGTGGGCAGAACGATTTCATCGCGCTCAACGAGAAATTCACGATCTTGAACAACGAGTTGAAGGACGCACAAACTCAATTGCTCGCCACTTTGATCGAGTCTGTGAAGTGTTAAGCGAATTGGGCTATCTCACGAGCGCCAATGATGATGCGAAGGTCACGCCAGAGGGCCAGTTACTTATGCGGCTTTACACAGAGGCTGACCTACTCACTGCCTTGTGTCTGCAACAGGGCACCTGGGAATCGCTCACCGCTCCCGAATTAGCCGCGGTGTGTTCCAGCCTCGTGTTCGAATCAAGAGCCAGCGAAGACGAGGCGCCCAAAATTCCACACGGGGCCATCCGTGACGCACTTGATGTCATGCACGATATGTGGTTCGACATTCATGGAATCGAATCTCGTCACCAAGTTAGTGCCACGAAATCCTTGGACGCTGGTTTCATGTGGGCCATGTATCGATGGTGTCAAGGACAATCCCTGTATTCCGTCTTATCCAGAGAAGAACTCACGGCCGGCGATTTCGTGCGTTGGTCAAGACAAGTCATAGACCTACTCGGACAAATTGCGCAAGCAGTTCCTGCTGATAACGAATTACGCGCGACAGCCCTTGCGGCCGCCGATCTCGTTAACCGCGGTGTCGTCGCTTCTGTGTCACAGGTGTAGGAGACGCACAATCACAGATGTAGTTCACATCCACTTTGGTAGAAAGCGTGCGACACCCCAAGACGAAACCAGTTCAAGGCGACGATCAGGATCTTTTGGGGCCGAGGGTATCCGCGCATCAATTTCTATTTCAAGATCGCGAACTGCAGTTGCAACCTGCCGGGCAACGCGCAGATCTGATTCATGCTGGGTCAATAAACCTGCGAAGCGCGGCGTCATAGGTTTCACAGGAACACCCGATGCAGCCTTGATAATTTCGTCCAAGTCGCCAAAGGCGCCGATTAATGCAGCAGCCGTTTTCTCGCCAATTCCGGGGACTCCTGGAATTCCATCGGATGGATCACCTCGTAAAATTGCGTAATCAACATAATGCGATGGATGAACTCCATAACGATCCACTACGCCTTGCTCGTCTAATAATGGCCACTTCGACATTCCACCGTTGACAGCCAACAATAATTTTGTATGTTTGGCGTCGTTCACGAGTTGCACTAAATCTCGATCGCCCGAAACTACAAGGACGTCACCGCTTATCTGGCTCGCTAATGAGGCTATGACGTCATCAGCTTCAAAATCTTGTATTCCAATGCGTGCAATGCCACTGACGTCAAGCAATTCAGCTAAGGCGTCCACTTGCGCCCCGAGGCTGTCAGGCTCGTCTTCGAGGAATTCACCCTCAGCCGTTGTTTCCAAAACTCGGTGCGTTTTATACGAAGGCATGAGATCAACCCGCCATTGAGGACGCCAATCAAAGTCCCAGCAAGCCACTAATCCGCTAGGGGAGTAGGTGTGGTGCAGGGCATCCACCATGGAAAGGAAGCCTCGAATGGCGTGGTGCGGCCTGCCATCTGGGGCCGTCATGGACTCGGGAAGCGCATAAAAGGCTCGGTAATACAGCGATGCGCTGTCCAAAAGTAATACCGGGCCCAAGGACATGAACCAATCCTGCCAGAACTCCGGCTAAAAGTTGACGGACAATGCCTTACATTAAGACGGTGAAGAGCGAATTTGGAACAGCTGACTTCCTGAGCCGAATGGACAAAGTAAAGTCAGCTGCTCGAGCAGTAGGCATCGATGCTGTTTTAGTCACGCCTGGAGCCGACCTCCGCTACTTGACGGGATACGACGCCAAAGCTCTTGAGAGGCTCACGTGCTTGGTGATTCCAACTCACGGAGACGCGTCTATCGTGGTTCCGAATTTGGAAGTCCTGGCAGCATTGGCAAGCCCGATCGCTGACCTCGGTTTGCCAGTGATCGGCTGTGGTGAAGGGCAAGATCCTTATGCTCGAGTGGCTGATCTTTTACCCGGAGCCCTGTCTATCGCCGTTGACGACCATATGTGGGCTTCTAAGGTTCTTCGTTTGAAAGCGGCGATGCCAGATGCCGAACAGCAACTCGCTGGTGGGCTTATTGAACCTATCCGTATGCGAAAAGATGCCCGCGAAATTGCGGCACTTCGCAGGGCAGGCGCTGCAATCGATCGAGTTCATGCTCAAGTGCCAGCGCTGTTGAGAGTCGGACGAACAGAACGCGAAGTAGGGCGCGATATTGCCGAACTCATCATCAGTGAGGGACACGTCAGTGTCGATTTCGTCATCGTGGCCGCAGGTGCTAACGGAGCAAGCCCGCACCATGATGTTTCAGATTACGTCATCCAATTTGGCGACGCAGTTGTTGTAGATATCGGTGGAACTATGCCTGACGGATACTGCAGCGACTGCACGCGCATGTATGCAGTGGGTGATCCCGGCCAAGAGTATCTCGCTAAGTATGACATTTTGTTCGACGCTCAAAAGAACTCTCGAGAAATGGCTAGGCCGGGAGTGAGCGCTGGCAGCGTTGACGCAGCGGCTCGAAGCCATCTAGATGAGCATGGTTTAGGTGAATTGTTCATTCATCGCACCGGTCACGGAATCGGTATGCAAACTCACGAAGAACCGTACATATATCAAGGAAACCCATTTCTACTCGAACCTGGAATGGCTTTCAGTATTGAGCCTGGTTTTTATGATGAAGGCCGATTTGGTGCACGCATCGAAGACATTGTGGTGTGTACTGAGACTGGCATTGAGTCGATGAATAATCAGCCACACGAACTTGTCGTGGTTGATTAGTACACGATATGAATATCGAGTCGTCTCGTCAGCTGCGATGACATCACCGTGCTGAAGCACTGGCGCTGGATTATGGCGCCGTTGAGCGGTGCTCTCATGTGGTCGGCATTTGCTCCATTGGCTTTGGGTTGGGCAGCTTTCCCGGCCGCGTGTGCTTTGGTCGCAGTGCTCCTTGGTTCCTCATGGCATCGGGCCTTCATCTATTCGTCTCTATGCGGGTTTGTTTTCTTTACGCTGCTTTTGTATTGGTTAACGATCGTTGGTTATGACGCCTGGCTCCTACTGGCGTTGGTCTGCGCGCTTTCCTTCGGTGTTATGGGTATCGGAATCGCGTTATTGACTCGTATCAAATGGTGGCCACTGCTCGTACCTGGCGTGTGGATTGCTCAGGAATGGGTACGCGGTAGTTTTCCTTTCGGGGGTTTTCCTTGGGGCAGTCTCGCGTTTTCGCAGGGCGATACTCTTTTTGGACGTTCAGCCGTCGTTTTGGGAATGCTTGGATCTGGGGGCTGGCTGGTTCTGGGCTCCTGCGCACTGGTTGCATCGATAGCCGCGTTGTACTCACTCAATGTGCGGCAAGCCGCCTCGTGGTTTGTCCTATTACTGGCGACTTTCATTCTCCCTTTATTTATTTCGCCTCCCACGGAGGGTGACACGGATGGGGGAGCGGCAACTGCGCAGATCGGAGTTGTTCAAGGCGGTACGCCTGAGATTGGTCTAGGTGCCTTCGATGTACGTCGCGCCGTTCTGGACAGACACGTTCGTCAATCGATGCTGCTCGCTATTGATGTTGCGCACGGCAAGCAGTCGAAGCCGGCATTCGTACTGTGGCCAGAAAATTCATCTGATCTTGATCCGTACATTGATAGTGCGGCTCAGGCAGCAATCGGTGTTGCGGCTCGCGCTCTAAATGTGCCGATACTCGTAGGCGCCGTGGTCAATAATCCTGACGACTCAAGTACTGTTTTAAACCAAGGAATCTTGTGGGATCCACTCATGGGTGCCGGTCAGCACTACAGCAAGACTCATCCTGTGCCTTTTGGCGAGTACATCCCCTTCCGGTCATTCATAGCCCCTCTCATAGATCGATTTGATCGAATAGGCCGTGATTTTGCAGCCGGCACTGACACGGGGATTTTTGATATCAACGGAGTCAAAACGGGTGACGTTATCTGCTTCGAAGTGGCCTACAACAGCGTGATCTATACACGCATAGATGACGGTGCACGAGTGCTCATGGTGCAGACGAATAACGCCACGTATTCCGGCACAGCGCAGCCAGAACAGCAACTGGCGATTGAACAGATGCGAGCCTTAGAGACTGGTCGCAGTGTCGTCGTTGCAGCCACCACGGGGATCTCCGCATTCATCGGTCCTGATGGTTCAGTGCAAGCGCAAGTCCCAGAGGGTCAGGTAGGCGCTCTGGTGCACGAAGTGGCACTGCGAGGCTCATTGAATATGAGCGCATACATAGGGCGCCCATTAGCTGCAGCGTGGTCTCTCTTGGCAATTTTTATGGCCGGCTTGGTAGCGGTGCGCGCCATGGCGGGTACGCGGGCCGAGCAACGTAAGGTTGCGGGGTGACATTCGAAGACTTGGGCCCGATCTTGGTCATTATTCCAACGTTCAATGAACTTGAATCATTACCGATGATTTTAGAGCGTGTGCGATCCAGCGTTCCAGAGGTGCACATCCTCGTCGCGGATGACAACTCTCCTGATGGCACTGGGCGTCTAGCCGATGTGTTTGCAGATCGCGACGCGAATATTCATGTGATGCATCGTCTTGGCAAAGAGGGTCTTGGTGCAGCGTATCTCGCGGGTTTCGCCTGGGCCTTGCAGCAGGGATACGACGTTGTCGTTGAGATGGACGCGGATGGTTCTCATCAACCCGAGCAACTACCGCGCCTGCTCGATGCATTGCGCGAGGCCGATCTAGTGCTGGGCTCGCGTTGGGTTGTAGGCGGCGGAACCGAGAATTGGCCAAAGAGTCGCCAGTTCTTGTCTAAAGGCGGAAGTTTTTATACACGGGTGCTGCTTGGCATCCCACTTCGCGATGTGACTGGTGGGTATCGCGCCTTTCGTGCGGACGCACTTCGTAAATTGGATTTACACGAAGTTGCATCGCAGGGCTATTGCTTTCAGGTAGACCTAGCTTGGCGCGCCTCCCAACGTCACCTCAAGGTTGTTGAAGTTCCCATCACCTTTGTTGAGCGAACTGCGGGATCTAGCAAGATGAGCCAGAAGATCGTTGTTGAGGCGCTCTGGCGAGTAACTGTCTGGGGCCTAGACGACCGCGTGACGCGTGTGCGTCGCAAAGCTTCACGTCGGCGGGCGCAAGCACAACGGGAGGGGCAATAGCCGTGCGCAAAAGGTTATTAATCTTTGGCTACCCACTTCTAGAAATCTCGACCGCCTGGTTGCTCATTATTTGGCTTGGTTTCGGATGGACGGTCTTCGTCTACGTGGCAGGCCTGCCTCTAGGCTGGTTATTGTTCAAGAAAGCAGGGCGCAGCGCACTTGATGCTGCGCAACAAAAGCAAGTGCCGGCCTCGAGAACAACGTTTCACATGCTGGCCGGAGTCCTATTGATGATTCCCGGAGTATGGACGGACATTTTGGCGGTGTTGTGTTTAATCCCGTTCGTTCAAAAGATTTTGGCAGCTCCGTTCGCTGCGATGAATACTCACACGGGAAACATAAACGTCCGATTGAATAATTGGAATCAGGATTCACAAATAGTTGAGGGGGTCGTCATTCATGAGAACGACGACCCCCTGTAACTACAATAAGCGATTGACTAGGCCGTCTTGAGCTCCGGAATTTCATGTGCCCGTAGCAGAGCAAGACGTTCACTGAGCAGGACCTCGAGATCAGCAATCGTTCGTCTTTCTAGGAGCATGTCCCAATGCGAACGAACGTACCGCTCTTCTTTGATCTCGGTGGACGCCATCTTTTCTAGTGTTCCTGTTGCTTGTCCTTCGCGACCGCAGCGGCAACCCCATGTGTGAGGTATATCTTCCGCTTCGATCGAAAACGGAACAATTGTCGAGTGACCTGCGCTACAGACGTATTGGAGTGTTTGACGTTGGGCCGGGACGACATGTAGATCGTTCTCGAGGCTGAGAGCACCGATCCGTGACCCCCGCATTGATAACTCATTCATCTGGCAACTCCTTCACCTAGAAATGAACCTTCTTGGGTGTTGGACGAAGAAAATGCGCCTTGGGTTCCAAGCAGATGAGCACTTGGTCCGCCCAATCATGAGGAGCGAACTTCTGGCAAAAGATGAGCCGGGCAGAGTCACCGTTCGGTGTAACTATGCTCCATTTCGCCGTCGACCTCATGAAATGAATGACTACGAGGGCGCCAGGCCAGCCAAATGGCTATGAACGCTCCTGAAATCCCAAAAATTAGCCACGTTGCATTCATCAGGGGACCTGTGGGCTCCACATTTGCCCAAAGCAGCAACACACCAGTGGTGAGACCGGCCAGCGCGAGGCTGAGGACCCTGATGCGATTCATGGGTTAACCGTATCGGTCGTAACTGACACTGAGTGGGCCCAGACCGTCGTAAAGTGTCTGCCATGGAGTGGCATCAAGAATTTTCTGCACAAGCGGTCAATAAAGGCGAGCCGGTATTGGTTCCGGTGCCCTGGGGCGCTAGCGGCGATGGATTCGTGTTTTTCCCCAATGGGGAGCGCCGGTGGGGTCTAAACGGCGCCTCAGGTGTCTTTATTCGACATGTGGATCCTGAAGGTTTTGAGACCTTTTTTCTGGCCCAGCGTGGCGACAACGTCGAAGGGGGCCGTAATCAGTGGGCTCTACCTGGTGGCGCTCTGGAAGCGGGGGAGACACCCGTCCAAGGTGCGTTAAGGGAATTCCGTGAAGAAATCGAGGTAGACATTGATGTCGATGTCTTGGGTCATCATGCCGAGCATGTTCACGAGACTTGGGCGTACACCACGGTGGTCGTACAAGTAGGGGATCGCTTCGCCGTTCCTGAGAACTTGCAATGGGAAAATAAGGCTGCCGGATGGTTCACTCGCCAAGAAATCTTGGAATTAGAAACATACGAAGCTTTCAGCGAGGCACTTGTTCATCTCTTTGCAATCATCGATACACGGACGAAGTAGGACCAACCCTCAGTCGCGGCGTACTACTTCTTAATAAATTGCAGTGCTTGCATGATCACACCACTGGGTTCTAACCAAAAACCAGCAACCATGGTTACGGGGCCAAGTTCGTAGCGTCCCAGCTTGCTGTACTCCTTGGCGCCCGCGGCCAAAGCCCTATTCAGGGTGCCCTCGACGTCGTCTACCGTAAAAGCCAAACGACCTGCGCCTAATTGATACGCGTTGGTTTCCATCACTGGCGCAGACGACTCTTCGAATTCAATACGAAAAATATCGCCACCGCTACGCACTTCGGTGAAGCCCTGGAAATCGTTGCCAGCCGGCGCATCCATGACCTCAAGACCAATAGTGGCTGGCCAGAATTCACGGGATTCCTTGTAATTTGGAACGAGCATCCGCACGCCCTTGATGTAGCTGCGTTCGCCAGCTGACACCTGAACATTCGTGCCATCAGGATCCACGACAGTGATGTCGTTTCCTTCATGTTTTGCCGACTGAATATAAATGCGATCGACGCCTAGTTGAATTGGCTCCATTGAGAATGGAATCTGCGCAGGATTGGTTATGGAGCGGCAGATTGCTTCAATAGCAACGCCTCGTTCACCATTGTTAAAAATGATCGTTTCGCTCGCATACGCCTGACCAATTTCATCGTCTTGGGTGATCTCAGACTGCACCCGGCGCACCAGATTGAGCCCCAAAGAATCTACGTAGAGGGCTCCATAGGCGTCAGCGTCAGAACCATTAACCGCAATGTGTGAAATCGTGTGGACTGTCATGTTTCCTCCAGAGGCAGGTGAGCAGTCTGGCAGTTATTGATGTGATCATGGGGACATTCGTGGGCTCTGAATAAAACCGATAATGTACATTATGACACTATTCTTATTGGTGCTCAATCCCTAGCCACATCGCTTCAGGGCATGAATTCAACTATTCGCCCTCAGCGCCTATCGCACACGAGATATCGTCTCTACCACTATCTCGCCATCGCTTGCATCGGAGAATCATCATGAGCTTCACTATCGGAAAACTTTTCCACATCATTCACATTTCAGATGATTTAGCCGAACTCGATGCTTGGTACGACGAAATATTTCAACCCACTCGCGGAATCATGGACAACGGATTCTCCGAGATCGAGAAGCGCGATGCTTCCCTCGTGGTCATCGGCGACGCGATCATTGAGCCGATGGCAGCCAGCAAGATGGATGGCGCTGAAGAGTTGCCTGTCGGCAGGTTTTATGCGCGCTTTGGACGCCATTGGCATTCGCTAGCTTGGTACCTCGACGATGTTGGCGCTGCCTGGCAGCAAATGACCGACCTCGGGGTACGCGTGGTCACCGATGGCGGCGTGGCATTACCAGAACGTCCGACATCAGGATCTTTGTTTACGCATCCCCGGGATACCCATACCCAACTTGAGTTCTATCCACATGTTATGCCAATTGATCCCCGCTACTCCCCTGACTTCGATGAATTAGCCTGGGAAAAGCAGCCACTAGGACTTGTTCGTCTTGCGTACGCGACTGTAGTTGTCGATGACATTGATAAGGCCGTCAATCTTTTCGTGAACACCCTGCGTGGTAAAAAATTGCACGAGTCCATATCTGACCTCACCGGTACGCGAAACGTTTATATTCTTGTTGGTGAAAACACGATCGTGGAAATTGCAAAACCACTTGAAGTCGATTCAATCGCTGGCCAAGACTTGGCTCTCAATGGCGATATGTGTCACGCCGTGGCATGGCAAGTTCTCGATCTTGAGCGCGCTGAAAAATTCCTCGCTTCCAAGAACATCAACATTATTGCCAGAGATGAGCACACCCTTCTCGCGGATCCTGCACAGACTTTCGGTGCGCCAATGCGCTTTACCGACATTCAAATCCCGGGTGATCCTCGAGGTAAATAGCAAGATCGCGCACGAGGCATTTGGTTTAAGGGAAAGAAACAAACATGGATATTGGATCAGACAACCTTGCCGTTTTAGCGGATATCCGCGAAATCAGTGGCGTTTATGAAGTTGCAACTACGAGCACCCCACACGGCGGGATTTTTGGCGCGTATCAACTCTTCCAGCTAGTTCTTGTTGCGGAATTAGCTGTGCCCGGAAAGAGGGTTATCTCGGTACAAACTGTTTTTGCCAATGGCGGTGCTAGTGGTCAACCGGCTCAAATCAAAATCGACACCTTACAAAACGGTCGTTCATTCGCTTTCCTTACATTGACGTATTTTCAAGGCGACATTGTTGTTTCCCGTAGTGAAATTATGCTGACGGTCGACGAGGAAGACTTCCTGCACCATCGCAATGCCGGTGCTCCCCCGATTGATCTGCCTTCATGGGAGCCCACGAGTGCGGGTATGTGGCCAGGGCAGGCTCGACATTGGCAAGGATCTGGAGCCGAAGTTGCAGGGCTGCACTACTGGCTTGATGAACAACCCACTCCAACGATGACCCGCGCATTACTAGCCTTGATAACTGAACCTGCTGTGATGTCTTCCATGCGAGAGTTCAACGTGATGCCTGAAGCTTCGGCCGGAAGAATGGCTGGAAACGTTTTAGTGCAAACCATCACTTTATTGGAACCTGCAGACCTCGTATCTGGGATCGTCCTGCGTTCCACCACCAAGTACGCCGGGCAAGGTCGCATTCATGGCGACGGGAATATCGTTGATGTTAGCGGCCAACTGTTGGCGACGTATTCAACCACCGGGGTCTTGCGTTACCCCCGCTAAACAGCCATCTCTTCCGGTGTTGGGCAGCTACACACAAGATTACGATCACCAAAAGCACCGTCAATACGTCTGACCGGAGGCCAATACTTTGAAGGCGTTACCTTGCCCGTGGGGTATGCGCCCAATCGCGCTGGGTACGGTTTGTCCCAGTCACCGATAACGCAGTCTGCGGTGTGAGGTGCGTTGCGTAGCGGGCTTTCGTCTATTGGCCACTCCCCTGCCATCACTTGATCGATTTCGCCTTTGATCGCAATCATTGCGTCAATGAACCGGTCGATTTCAGCTAGGTCCTCTGACTCGGTTGGTTCAATCATCAAAGTCCCCGCAACCGGGAATGACATCGTTGGAGCATGAAAGCCGTAATCCATTAAACGCTTGGCTATGTCATCAACGCTGACTCCCGAGGCAGCAGTGATGGGACGCACATCCAAGATGCACTCGTGGGCAACTAAGCCACCGCTACCTGTGTAGAGAACGGGAAAATGAGCATTGAGTCGCGCAGCAATGTAATTTGCCGACAAAATCGCAACCTGCGTTGCGCGCTTGAGCCCATCGGCTCCCATGAGTCTGATGTAGGCATAAGGGATAGGCAGAATCCCGGCACTGCCCCAAGGTGCTCCACTTACAGGACCTACTCCCCCATCGTCGTGGCCGCGCCCCAGCGGACCAGCTTCAGGGCGCAAAGGGTGCGATGGCAAATACGGTGCAAGATGCCCGCGTACGGCCACCGGCCCAACCCCTGGGCCTCCACCACCATGCGGGATACAAAAAGTTTTATGTAGATTCAAGTGAGAAACGTCGGCGCCGAATTTGCCTGGTTTTGCTAGGCCAACAAGAGCGTTCAAGTTGGCCCCGTCTACATATACCTGCCCTCCGGCATCGTGAACCATCGCGCAGATGTCAGTGACCGCCGTCTCGAAGACTCCGTGAGTCGACGGATAGGTGATCATCAACGCCGACAGGTGAGTTGCGTGCTTTGCGATGTTCTCCTGAAGATCAATAACATCGACATTGCCTTGCTCGTCACATTTGACCACGACGACTTTCATCCCAGCCATCACCGCACTAGCTGCGTTTGTGCCGTGGGCGCTGCTAGGTATTAAGCAGACATCGCGATGCGCATCACCCCGAGCGAGGTGATAACCGCGAATCGCTAGAAGTCCTGCGAATTCACCTTGGGACCCAGCATTGGGCTGCACGCTGACGGCGTCGTAGCCAGTCACCTCTGCGAGGAACCCTTCTAAGTTTTGTATGAGTTCAATTGAACCTCGAGCGTTATGGATTTCAGCGAACGGATGCATTCCTGCAAATTCGGGCCAAGTAATGCTTTCCATCTCCGTTGCGGCATTGAGTTTCATGGTGCATGAACCGAGCGGAATCATCGCGCGATCAAGAGCTATATCTAGATCAGCTAGTTTTCGCAGATAACGCATCATTGAAGTTTCGTTGTGATGAGTTGTAAAGACAGGGTGGGATAGGAATGGCGATGTGCGTGTTGAAAATGCATCGATAGACGTAGATACATCTACGAATGCGAGCGTTGACTTCTCATCAGTCGCGCGCCAAAGCGCTTCGATATGTTCATTCTTGGTTACCTCATCGGTGGACGCTGAGACTGTGTCTTGGTCGACGACGCGAATTGCGATCCCAGCTTTGGCAGCAGCGTCTGCAATATTTTGTGCTTGCCCGACCACTGACCATTGCACCGTGTCGAAGATCGGTGAATCCCCCGTTTTCGCGCCAAGCTGTTTCAGACCCGCGCGCAAGGTCAGTGCGGCCCGATTGACCCTTTGCGCGATCGCGGTGAGTCCGCTTGGCCCGTGATAGCTTGCATACATCGCCGAAATAATCGCGAGTAATACCTGCGCGGTGCAGATATTGCTTGTTGCCTTGTCTCGGCGGATATGTTGTTCTCGAGTCTGTAAAGCCAAGCGATACGCGGAATTGCCATCGGCATCAATACTGACACCTACGAGGCGACCAGGTAGAGAGCGTTCCAGCCCTGCACGTACAGACATATATCCCGCATGCGGGCCACCAAAGCCCATCGGAACACCAAAGCGTTGGGCACTTCCAACAACCACATCAGCACCCAACTCTCCTGGTGGCGCCAACAAGGTCAGTGCTAACAAATCAGCGGCCACCACTGCGATCGCGCCATGAGTATGAGCTTCATCGATGGTTTTTTTGATATTTTTAACGACTCCTGAGGAGCTCGGGTAACTCACGAGCACACCCGACCAGGGGCCTGCCGGAAATTCTCGTTCAAGATCTGCGAGAACAAGTTCAACCCCGATTGGTTCTGCGCGGGTATGTAAGACCGCAAGAGTTTGAGGGTGGGTGTCCGAGTCCACGAGGAATCTCGCGACGTTCTTAGGCCCCTGGCGCACAGCCAGAGTCATTGCCTCGGCTACAGCTGTCGGCTCATCCAGCAACGATGAGCCCGCTACAGGGAGCGCCGTGAGATCTTCGATCATTGTTTGGAAATTCAGCAGGGCTTCTAGTCGGCCCTGACTGATTTCTGGTTGGTAGGGCGTGTACGCCGTGTACCAAGAAGGGTTTTCCAAAACATTACGTCGAATGACCGCTGGCGTATATGTGTCGTAATAACCCAAACCGATCATGCTCGTTTGCATAATATTTTTAGAAGCTAGAACCCGTAACTCTTCAAGGACTGCAGCTTCGTCGAGTGCCTCTGGCAGATTCAAAGATTGTGTCCACGCGATTACCTCAGGTACCACCGTAGAAGTGAGGGCATCGAGGCTCTCGTATCCGACAGCACGCAACATGTAATTGATGGCAGTTTCGTCGGGGCCAATATGACGATCAACGAAAGTGAACTCTTGCGCGGACATACTTCTCCTAGGGTCGAAGACACACGTGTGTCATCTCCCCCTCTGTCTCCCGCGATAATCGCGACCTGAGAGTTTCCCGATGCAAAGCATCAGTTTCACCGTCGGTGGGGCCGAGGCCCACCTTCCAGAGGTGCCTTCCCCATGCGGTCCTTTTGCCTGAGAGGTTGTCGGGGAGATTTGCTCCTTCGGCGCCTAGCATCACTGGCAATGATGGAAAGACTCTCCCGCGTGGGGTCAATCAGCAATCGCAGTCTAACGGAGCAATTTTTAACCAGCCACGCGACGCGCGCGCCGGGCGGCTAGTTCATCAGCGGCGTCGTTTGCGATGACAGACTCACCATCTGGTCGCTCCCCCGGCAAGTTCGCCAAGGTTCCTTCTACCTCTCGCCAAACACTATCGATCGCTATGCCAAAAACTCCTTGCCCACCGCGCACGATGTCAATGACTTCATCGGCACTTCGGCATTCATAAATCGTCGCACCGTCGCTCATGAGAGTCATGCGGGCAACATCTTCACTTGAACGAACTGCGAGGTGATCTACAGCCGCCCGGATATTTGGCAGTGAAACTCCTGTATCGATGAGCCGCTTAACGATGCGCAAAACCAAAATATCTCGGAAGCTGTATAGCCGTTGAGTACCGGAGCCATGAGCGCCTCGTACGCTGGGAACTACGAGTTCAGTGCGAGCCCAGTAATCCAACTGGCGATAGGTGATCCCAGCCGCTGCACAAGCAACCGGTCCGCGGTATCCAAGATCGGCAGGCAATGGACGCAGATCTGCATCGTCAAATAATGCACCCTGATGGTCAACCTGTGGTTGATCTACGTTCACGAATTGCCTCCTGTGCACATTGGAACCACCGGGGGAAGTGGGCAAGAGCGACGTTACGAACTAATGGCTACCCGGGTCAACGCAACACACGGTATTTTGAGAACCAAAGTCTGGACCTCTAGATGAGGGTTCTTTATTGAAAATCCTCGGGTGATATCTCGTCTAAAAATGCACGAAACTGCTGAACCTCATCCTCGGCTTCTGCCTCTTCGGCCATCTCCACGCCGGCTTGCTCAAGGACGTCCGGGGCCGCGGTGATGGGTACCTCAGAGCGCAGTGCCAGGGCTAGAGCATCTGACGGACGGGCGCTCACCTCAACCCCATTAGAGAAGATGAGAGACGCGTAAAAGACTCCATCGATCAGATCCGCGATCCGCACTTCAACCAGATCAACGTCAAAAGCTGCAAGTAGATTCTTGATGAGATCATGCGTCATAGGGCGGGGCGGGACCACCCCTTGAGTCACGTACGCAATGGCCGTGGCCTCAACCGCACCAATCCAAATCGGAAGGACCCGAGAGCCGTCAACTTCTTTGAGCAGGGCGATGGGCGTGTTGGATGGCATCTCCATCCGCACGCCTAAAAACTCCATTGAATGCACGTCGCAACCCTAAGCCCTAGACCTTGCCGCCGCGAACGAGTTCGGCCCGAAGCAAAGTTGCGTGGAGTTGTACAAATAGTGACGCCAATTCTCGGATGGTTTCTTGACCCCGAGCGGCGGCCTCACGATCGCGTGGCTTGGAGTATGGGGTTGCGATTTGCTCAACAAGACCGCTGTCGCGGTCTGCTGTGACTCTAAAGGAGCGAAGGTGTCTGGGTTCCACTCCAAACTCCGAAAGTCGAGCAACGACGGTTGCAACCGCCAGAGCGTCTTCGTCGTAGTGTCCACCCGCAGTGACTGCCAATAAACCAAATGATTCGAGTTGGGCAATAGTTGCTTCAGGCAATTCAACTTGTTCTGCCAGTTCAGTGCGAGTCAAGCGAACTCGACCAGCCCCTGCTCGAAAATCGTCGGGCCGAAGACCAGAACCAGCGACTACTACTGGGGCTTCAGAGGTCTCAGAATCCAAATGCTCACGAATTACTTTGAGGGGCAAGTACTGATCGCGCTGCAGCGTCAGCACTGCGCGCAATTGGGCAATGTCTCTCTCATTAAAACGGCGATATCCAGAAGCCGTTCGCTCTGGGGTAACCAGACCCTCAGTTTCAAGAAATCGGATTTTACTAATCGTTACATCCGGAAACTCACGCTTGAGCAGCGAGAGCACTTCCCCAATGCTTATCGTCCCTGTGATGATGCGGGGTGCCTCACTCATGGTTGTGTTCCGACAAGAAACACGAACCGGAATCGGCCAATCTGAAGTTCATCACCGCCAGCGAGGTGGTGATCATCTACCCGCTTTCGATTGACGTAGGTACCGTTCAAACTTCCAACATCGCGGATGCTCCATCCCTGGGCACCGCGGCGAATTTCTGCATGTCGGCGACTTACTGTCACGTCATCAAAGAATAAATCTGCCTCTGGCGCACGACCGATAGTTACGACGTCTTTGTGGGAGTCAAGCGGAAACTCTGTACCTTCGCCGGGACCGCGGTGCACCACAAGCATTGCCGAACCAGCCTGAATACCTGGTTGTTTGTTAGCTCCAACTGCCGCCATAGAGCCGCTTGTGCCTGATCCGGTGAGTGGAATAACTGACGTGATGGCCCCAGTAAATTCGAGATTCTGCTGAAGGTCTGCGCCACAGTCTGGGCAAAAGTGCGCGTCGCCAGGCACCGACTTTGAGCAAGAGCCGCACTGGAGCATGATCCGAATCTACCTTGTAGGGCCAAGAGCGACCACTAGGCGCGCGTTTGCTCTTCGTATTGGTCTGCGCTCAGCAACTCGTCTGGGGCGCTTGGATCGGTCAATTTTACCTTAAAAAGCCAACCACCCAAATAAGGAGCCTCATTGATGGTTTGCGGGCTGGCGTCAAGAAGTTCATTGACCTCAGTGACCGTTCCCGTCAGGGGTGCGTAGATATCACTGACACTTTTTGTGGATTCAACTTCACCGCAAGCATCACCAGCGGCCACGATGTCGCCAACCTTGGGCAAACTGACATACACGATGTCGCCAAGTGCTTCTTGGGCGTACGCCGTGATCCCTACTTCAGCCACGTCTCCAGAAAAGCGAACCCACTCGTGCTCAGCGGTGTAGCGAAGTTCTTGCGGATTCATGGAGGTCCTTTCATCTGGCGTACGTGTCCATCGAAT
Organism: Actinomycetota bacterium; assembly: GCA_947472655.1. Taxonomy (GTDB): domain Bacteria; phylum Actinomycetota; class Actinomycetes; order S36-B12; family S36-B12; genus UBA11398. The sequence goes on along the minus strand of CANJCG010000004.1, from coordinate 5,406 downwards.
GTACGTAGCCTAACTCTATGTCATCGGTGCTCTAAGTTGACGGGGACGATAGAGCTCTGGCAGACCTGATGTAGTCGATGCCTGCCCACCAGTACAAGCCGGTCCCCCACAGCGAAAATGCCCAACCAGCTGCGCCTGCAAGTGAACCAAACAAGTTGTCGTAAGAACTCAACAACAATGTTGGAAAACCCCATAACAAACAAAAGGTTGCTGCCTTGCCAACCATGGTCACCGGAAGAGTCAACATTCCATGCTTGCGCAAAAGCGGAATGAGCCCAAGCAGCATCACATCTCGGGCAACAAGAATGACGACGAGCCACCAAGGGATGATTCCCCTGATCGCAAGCCCAATGATGGTGGCTGCGATGTAGAGGCGGTCGGCCGCGGGATCCAAAATTTCACCAATGCGACTTTGTTGATTCAGTGCCCGAGCTAACGCGCCGTCGAGCCAATCGGTGACTCCGGCAACGGCCAAAACGAGAAAGGCCCAACCATCTTCTTGCGGCACAAGCACTAGCCAAAGAAAAATCGGGACGCCAACGAGCCGAGACATACTCAGCGCATTAGGCACCGTCCAAACGCGGTTGCTAGGCATCACGCATCGCTAGAAAACGCTCGCCATCACGAGTCACTTTGATTGGTAATCCAAATGCGGCGCTCAACCAAGGTCCAGTAATGACATCGTTGATCGATCCTTGGGAGATCACCTTGCCATCCCGCATCAATAACGCGTGCGTGAAACCAGCCGGAATCTCTTCAACATGGTGGGTGATAAGGATCTGAGTTGGCTCAGCTGAATCTCTTGCTAACTCAGACATCCGGGAGACCAAGTCTTCGCGTCCACCTAAGTCGAGCCCTGCTCCCGGCTCATCTAGTAAAAGCAATTCCGGATTCGACATCAATGCGCGAGCAATACAGGCACGTTTACGTTCACCCTCAGAAAGTGTGCCAAACGTGCGACGGGCCAGATGACTTAAGCCCCAGGAATACATCAACTTTGCAGCGCGCACAATGTCTGCACTTTCATACTCTTCACGCCAACGACCGGTAACTGAATATGCACCTGTAAGAACAACGTCACCAACTCGTTCACCTGGTGGGATGTCATTCATCATTGCGCTGCTGGCCCAGCCGATGAGCGGCTTGAGTTCAGCCATATCCGTCTTACCTAGCTGTTCTCCTAGGAGTTCAACCAGCCCTGAGGTCGGGAACATCCGGCCAGAGCAGACCAACATCAGGGTGGTTTTGCCAGCTCCATTGGGCCCCAAAATCACCCAACGTTCCCCTTCGTTTACCACCCAATCAACGTGATCGACGAGATGCCGGTTTCCCCGTCGCACGACGATGTCAGCACACTTCAGGACTTCAGGCACGACACGACCCTAGCCGGACTCACCTGTAGATCCGGGTAACAGCTAGCGTTGGTATGTCATGGATACGCAGACGCTATTAATCACCCTCTCTGGGCAAGATCGACCCGGAGTGACCAAAAGCCTTTTCACTCAGCTGGACCCGTCCGCGATTGTGCTCGACATCGAACAACTTGTTATCCGAGATCGCCTTGTCCTTACGGCATTGATTCATATTGAATCAATGCTTGTCGCAGAGACGATCATCACTGTGAGCGCATTAGCTGTGGACCTTAATCTTGAACTTTCTATCGAACAAAATGTTGCTCAGAGCACCACCAAGAAACGTGATCGAATCCAAATAACACTGCTCGGAGCACCTCTTCGCCCCGAAGCCATTACTCGCGTCGCTCAAGAACTCACCGAGCGTGGGGCAAATGTCGATCGAATTCGGCGTATTGCAAGTTATCCCGTCACTGCATTTCTCTTTGATGTATCTGGAGCAACAGCTACAAGTATCCGACGCGGACTGGCCCAAGCCGCCGTCGAGACTGGTGCAGACATTGCTGTTCAAGATGCGGGGTTAGACCGTCGTGGGCAACATCTCGTTGTGATGGACGTCGATTCCACCGTGATCCAAAACGAAGTAATTGATCTGCTCGCCCAAGAAGCTGGAGTTCTCAGCGAGGTAGCCAACATCACTGAAAGAGCGATGTCAGGAGAGTTGGATTTCGCAGCGTCTCTGCGCGAGCGGGTTGCCTTACTCAAAGGCTTACCGGTTACGGCACTCGAAAAGGTACGAGGACAGATAACGCTCACTCCAGGCGCGCGTACCCTTTGCCGCACCCTGAAAACCTTGGGTTATCGCGTGTGCATGGTTTCTGGTGGGTTCGTCGAAGTCATCAGTCCACTTGCGGATGAACTGGGCATCGATCGACTCCGTGCCAATCGTCTAGGCGTTCAAAACGGGTTCCTCACGGGTGAGGTTGAAGGCCCCATCGTTGACCGCCTCGGAAAGCGTCAAGCGCTGGAAGAATTCGCCGCAGAGTTTGGCATCCCAATGCGCCGGACAATCGCAATCGGTGACGGGGCAAACGACATTGACATGCTTGAGGCAGCGGGTCTAGGTGTTGCGTTCAATGCTAAGGCTGCCGCACGAGACGCGGCCGATACTTCTGTCAATGTTCCCTACTTGGATTCGGTGCTCTATTTGCTTGGCATCACACGTGAAGATATTGAGGATGCTGATGAACTCGCCGGCTTCATCACTCCGTCACCGGGCTTGTAGGTCGGTTTTTCACACCGTTCGTCGTCGACTTAACTTCGGGGAATTACGAAATGGCTCAGATCTGCGCTGGTATCTGACCATTGCGTATCGTTCATTCGAAGCACGACGATGGATGAAGTTGGCATGTGACTCAGGGCTGTTTCAGGTTTCTTGGCTGCATGCCCCAGAGTGAGGTAAATCGCCAACTGCTCAAGACCTGGGTTGTGTGATACGACCAGCACATCGATGCCCTGTTCAATCTTGGCGCGCACCACTTCAATTAATGTCGAAACTGCAGAGTCGTACAGACGCTCGTCATCCACATGCGCAACCTTGTATATGTCCGAGACGATGTCCCACGTTTGTTGAGCTCGAGTCGCTGTGGAAACTAATACGTCCGGAGTAGCACTGAATATCTCACCAGCATGGTCTTGGAGCCAAACTCCAGCTTGAGCAGCATCACGACGCCCTCGGTGATTCAACGGCCGATCATGGTCGATGACACCATCTGGATATGAAGATTTCGCATGGCGTAGCAGCACCAATGTGCCAAAAGGCATGCTTAGGCTCCCTGAGAGTGGACTCCACCGTCAACGTGCACGATTTCACCTGTTGTTGCTGGGAACCAATCTGACATCAGTGCGATACACGCCTTGGCAGCTGGTTCTGGATCGTCGAGATCCCAGCCAATAGGTGAACGTGTTGCCCAGACTTCTTCGAATCCTTCGAAACCTGGAATTCCTTTTGCTGCCATCGTGCGGATCGGGCCTGCGGCAACAAGGTTCACGCGGATCCCCATGGGTCCTAGATCGCGCGCTAAGTATCGCGAAGTGCTTTCGAAAGCCGCCTTGGCAACGCCCATCCAGTCATATTTTGGCCAGGCCATTGTGGAGTCAAAGTCCAAGCCCACTACTGATCCGCCTTTCCCCATCAGCGGTAAGCAAGCCATTGCAAGGGATTTAAATGAAAACGCCGATACTTCGAGCGCGATTGCGACATCAGACCAGGAAGTATTGAGGAAATTGCCGCCGAGAGCCTCTGCGGGTGCAAAACCAATTGAGTGAAGTACACCATCCACGTGATCCATATGCTCGCGGATTCCACCGGCTAAGGCATCAAGATGGTCTTGGTTAACCACATCAAGCTCAAGGACGGGTGCATCTTTGGGAAGACGCCCTGCGGCCCGCTTTGTGAGGGACAAGGCACGACCAAATCCGGTGAGCACGACATTGGCGCCCTCTTCTTGGGCCAAGCGTGCAGCATGGAAAGCGATGGACTGATCGGTGAGAACACCCGTGATAACGATGTTCTTGCCCTCAAGAATGCCCACGTAAATCCTCTCATACGAGCGTTAGTCGCCCATTCCCAATCCACCATCAATAGGTATAACCGCACCCGTGATGTAAGCGGCACCATCACTGACGAGGAATTCCACAACTGTGGCAATTTCTTCTGGTTCAGCATAACGACCCAGCGGTACGATGCTGACGATCTGGGCGCGTCGCTCATCGCCGAGTTCTGCGGTCATGTCAGTGTTGACGAAACCCGGGGTCAGCACATTGACGGTGATGCCGCGGCCGCCCACTTCGCGAACGAGTGAACGGGCTGCTCCAATCAGCCCCGACTTGGCAGCAGAATAATTCACCTGTCCTGCTGATCCGATAATTCCCACCACTGATGACATGAAGATGATTCGCCCATAGCGCGCCTTGAGCATGCTACGTAGAGCACGCCGCGCTAACTTGATTGAGCCCGCCAAGTTTGTGTTGAGTACTTCGTCAATATCGTCATCCGACATGCGCATCAACAACGTGTCACGAGTCATCCCCGCATTAGCGATCAGTATCTCTACCGGCCCGAATTTTTCTTCGATTTCGGTGAACCCGGCGTCAATAGACGCGGTGTTGGCGACATCCATGGTGACGGCATTCAATCCAACTGGAGCGGTGCCAGATCGCGTTCCTACGACGACGGTGTATCCGGCATCACGAAGCAACAAGGCAATACTCAGCCCGATTCCGCGGTTTCCACCAGTAACGAGGGCAACACGAGACATGACTGTCCCTTTCTTGAACTATTGAGCGTTCTGATCTTCCATGCGATATCCAACCTTGAGGGAGACCTGGAAGTGGTCAACCTCGCCGTCGCGGACATATCCGCGAACTTGGGTGACCTCGAACCAGTCCAAATGTCGGATGGTCTTTGACGTGCGGCTGACAGCGTTACGGATAGCGGCGTCAACACCTACATTGGAGGTGCCAACAACTTCGGTAATCCCATAGGTGCGATTCATGCTTGGACGGTACACCGCTCCCCAACCTCAGGCGTAGGCTCTACCCATGAGCACAAGGCCGGTCCCAGACCAAGGACCCGTGAGCGGCGATGTTTTCAACGTCACGGCGGCCCAACGGTCGCTGAGCCAGGAACAAATCGGTCGCACTCGCAAGTACCTATTCTCCATGGCTATTCGGACGGGATGCGTGATTGCGGCCATCTTCATCCCTGGTTGGCCACGATGGGTTCTTATCGCGGGCGCCGTTGTTTTGCCGTATGTGGCTGTGGTTATCGCAAATGCTGGTCAAGAAAGTGACGCCGTAGGCGATTTGGGGGTTGTCCCCGAAGTTCAAAAATCATTGCCTTCTAGCGGCTCATCAAAAGTAATCACAGGGATCATTCACGATCCCACACCTGAGGCGAATTAAGTCTGTGCTCGCGCTCCTTCACACCAAGCGCTGGATTAGCTTCACCGTGCTCGTCATCGCTGTGATCATCGCGTTTGGCTTTTTGAGT
>CANJCG010000003.1 GCA_947472655.1 Actinomycetota bacterium | reverse complement strand
GATCGAGTACCGGGTGAGCAGTTAGGAATTCCGCACGAAATCAGTTCCGCCGTTGGTCGGTATTTGGCCGGCGAGGTTAACTGCCTCACAGATATTCCGGTTTTGCAATTTGGCTCGCCGTTTCAACTTCGAGTATGGGAATGTATGCGTGATATTCCTGCGGGTGAGGTTGCCTCGTACGGAGAGCTAGCCATTAATGCGCAATCCCCAGGAGCAGCGCGAGCAGTGGGCACTGCCTGCGGGCGTAATCAAGTAGCTCTGTTTGTTCCGTGTCACCGAATAGTGGCGAGTAATGGCATTGGTGGCTACCAATTTGGGTTGAAGCTGAAGAGTGACCTGCTGGAGTTTGAAGCTAAATCACGCTAATCGTGACGGTGCTGCCTTTAGGGATTTGCGTTCCCGCAGCTGGGTTTTGTGAATACACGCGATTCAGTGGTGTTGCCTGACCAGCGACTATTCGAACCTTCAGCCCAACTTTGCGCAAGGCTGCTACTGCTTCGTTTCTTCGCAAATCGATCAATTTCGGAACGACTACAGGCGGTGGACCATCGGAAACTAGTAGCTGCACATCTGTTCCCGAGTTTACGGTGGTGCCCGAAGCTGGGGCAACGGAAATAACTCGACCTTCGGCGATCGTCTCAGAAAACTCCTGTGTGACGATGGGGTTCAAACCGACTGCGTTTAATGCTGCAGTTGCACCAGTAAGTTTTTTTCCAACAACGATAGGAACGCTGACTGGCTCAGGTCCCTTTGAAATTAATAGGTTAACCACGGTGTCACGTTTAACGCTCGAACCAATGGCTGGGTCAGTTCCTGCGATCGTTCCGGTTGGCGCGGTGTTATCAAAAGTCTGGGCTTGGGAACCAACCGTGACAGGTATCGATGCCAACGCAGCAGTGGCCTGTGATGGTGTTTTTCCCTTGATGTCAGGAATCGTGTAGCGCTCAGGGCCCTTGGAGACGGTGGCAGAGACCGAACCGTTCTCTTTAATGTCGCTACCTGCTGCCGGATCTGTGGCCAGCACTGTAGTGGCAGGAGCAGTCTCACTGAATTGCTCGGATCCAACTTCGAGACTCAATCCGGTTGTAGCCAGAGTTGTGCGAGCCGCTTCGATGTTGAGGCCAACAACATTTGGCATAGGAACTTTATTCCCAAAGGCGTTAGCTACAAACAAGCCAGCAACGATCGCAATAACTACGGCCGTGGCCGCGAGCGCGATTTTTATGAGCGCGCGCGAGGGCTTTCTTGCCGGCCTAGCAAAAAGGGCTGAAGCGTTTGAACGCTGAGTATTGGGTGCTCCAGCAGCCAATCGTGCAGATGTGTTCGCATCAACCACCAAGGTGGCTCGCGTCTCGGTGAACGGGCGTGGTGCGGGAAGAACTTGGCGCACTCGGCGAACGTCCGCCAGAAAATCGGTTGTGTGCTGATATCGCTGACCGGCGTTGCGGCGCGTTGACGTGATGACGAGTGCATCAACATCGGCTGGAATTCCAGCCAGAATTGAAGACGGTGTCGGCACGTCCTGATTTACATGTTGGTAAGCGATGGCCAGTGGACTATCGCCCGCATGGGGGACTTGACCCGTGACCATCTCAAACAGCAAGATTCCGGCTGCATAAATATCGGAACGCTCATCGGCTTCACCGCGTTCAACTTGTTCTGGTGAAAGATAAGCAACTGTCCCGATTAACACGCCTTGGGTCGCGCTCGAATTCGAAGTTGCGACTGCACGCGCTAGCCCAAAGTCGGCAACCTTGACTCGTCCATCATCAGATACCAGCACGTTTTCGGGTTTGATATCTCGGTGCACGAAGCCTGCAGCATGAGCCGCCGCAAGGCCTTCCAAGATGGGATCGAGCATGACGAGAGCTTGTTCGGGTGTGAGTGGCCCAAACTCGCGCATAATGTCTCGCAGGGTGCGGCCTGGCACGTACTCCATCGCTAGGTAGACCAAACCGTCAGCGGCTCCTTGGTCAAAGACGCCGACGACGTGAGGGTGGGCTAGGCGGGCGGCAGATCGAGCCTCACGCTGAAAGCGGGCCACGAAGTCAGGATCATCAGCCAGATGGCGGTGCATCACTTTCAAGGCAACGATGCGATCAAGGCGCACATCGAGTGCTTCATAGACGGTGGCCATGCCCCCACGGGCGAGTTTGGCTTGCACGAGATAGCGACCATCAACCATTTGGCCGACGAGGGCATCAGGTTGCAGATCCATTTGAACCAGTCTAATTCGATTCAGGGCGAGCAGCGCTCTGCCACACGCTGCCGAACTGTTCAGACAGCAACTCGTGTGCTCTTGGGATCCGGTCGAGGTCTCCAGTGATTTCAAGCACGTTCGTAACCGTACAAAGTTCATCTGACCACAGCTGGATGAGGAAATCGGCTCGGTCTCGAAAATCTGGACCATCATGTTGGCCAATTTCAGCCACCCACGCAATATCAGGGCGACACCAAAGCAATGCGTCATAGTCCTTGGCGTAGGTAAGCGCTTGATCGTTTAACGAACTGTCATTGAAATACAGCTGGCTGTAGACCGCAGTCATGAGCACCGCGGGGTCACAAAAAACAAAGGCATGCGGGTGGGAACTGGCTCCTTGATCCTCGCGCTGGCGTTGGGCCAGCATGATTGCCCGCTGCTCGTCTTGCTTGGGCGCCCGGTGATGTTCTTGGACGAAGGCCCGTAAGACTTCTGAGACGACCACTCCGTGCGTCATCGCCGATAGGGCCCGAGCAAGCGTCGTTTTTCCGGTTGACTCACCACCAAGAACTGCTATGCGAAGTTGGCTGCCCACTGTGCGAGAGTAACGCTTATGTCGCGTCTGGCTTACGTGGGAGTTTTGCTCTGCATCATCATGGGCAGCATCTGGCTTGAGGTGGTGCTGCGCACGCGAGTTCTCAAACGAATCTGGCGTTTGCTTTTGTCCATAGTTCCAGGGCTCGTGCTTTTCACTGCGTGGGACGCCTATGCGATTTCGCAGGGCCATTGGTTTTTTGACCTTGAAAAGATTCTTGGATGGCAAGTCATTGCCGGTGTGCCAATCGACGAAGTCTTGTTTTTTATCGTTGTCCCGCTCGCTTCAATTTTAACCCTTGAAGCAGTTCGTGCCGTTTGGAATTGGCCCGTTGGCGATGAGGATGCGTCATGACCTATACCCAACTTGGTCTGTCCGCTGTTGTTATCGCGGTACTCATCGACGTCGTCGGCTTACGCACCCGAATGGTGTCCAGGAAAGTGTTTTGGGTTTCCTACGGAATTATTATTGTGTTTCAGCTGATCACCAATGGAGTGCTCACTGGCTTTCGCATCGTGCGTTACGCGGGTGATTACATCATTGGATCGACGACGCCAGTTGATGCACCGCCGCCATTTATCGGAGATGGTCGGCTAATTTTCGCTCCCGTCGAAGATCTACTTTTCGGCTTCGCACTCGTGCTGATAACACTGTCGACATGGGTCTGGCTTGGCCGCTCCGGAATTCAACGCACACCTAAATCTGGCCCACCTAGATGGCTGAAATAGCCCCTGAGCCAAATTCTTTACGTGCGCGGCGGGCTTGGAACCAAGCAGGGACAGCCACGAAAAGTCGCTTAGAAGTTGGCACTTTTGCGCGCTTTGAAAAGACTTCGTAGTCAATTTTTTCGACTTCATCAACGATCCCGCAGTACAGAATGCGGGCGGCTTCGATGCAGGGCTGAGCTGCTGGATGCAGCATCGATATACCGATGCGTGACTCTGCCTCGAGAGCGCGCACGCGTTCGATTTGATACGCAAGAGCTTGCTTGATTGCCGGAGTTGCTATGCGTTTTTCTAGATCTGCTCTGGTGACTCCGAACATTGCTAGTTCATCGAGGGGGAGATACACCCTTCCGCGGTCTAAATCTTCACCGACATCGCGAATAAAATTTGCGAGTTGAAATGCGATACCTAAGTCTTGAGCATATTTATAGGCAGCGGGTTGGCTTGGTTCTAGAATTGGTACCACTTGCAACCCGATGACAGCTGCGGATCCGTAGACGTAGGTGAAGAGGTCATCAAAAGTTTTGTATTCGGTAACGGTCAGATCCATTGCCATTGAAGTGAAAAACGCTTCGAAATACCCGCGTGGGATTTTCCACCGAACTGCAGTGTCAACGACAGCCCGACAAATAGGGTCGTCAGACGTGCCGCGATCAAGGTCTTGAAAAAATGCTGCCGACCATTCTTCTAACCAGGCCCGTCTTTCACTGTCAGACTTATTGGACTGCATGTCATCGACAATCTCATCGGCATAGCGGGCGAGTCCGTAGAGTGCATGAACAAATGGTCGCTTTGCTGGAGGGAGCAAAAGCGTTGCAAGATAATATGTTTTGCCGTATTGCTTATTTAAAGCCTTGCAGCGTAGATAAGACATTCGAACCATCGGATCGGTGATTTCGGCAGCATCAAGCTCTTTCACGCTCATACTTTCACGGTCGATCCTGCATCTAGAATGACATGTCTTTCATGGGGGCTAGCGAAACCGATGATCGCGACCACTGCCAGAGCAATGACGAAAGTTATGAGATCCGACCAGTCCCAAACATTGTCGGCCGCAGTGCTGGCCTCAATCATGCCGTGTACGACCATGATGATGGTCAAAATTACTGCTATGCGACGTTCCCGAAAATTCAATCCAGCGGCAGCGAATAGCGGCAACGCCCACAGGAGATACCAGGGGTGCACAACTGGTCCAAGAATTACTAATGCACCAAAGGCGAGAGCGGCACCGCGAAGTGGGGTACGCCGATCTGAAGTGACAAGGAGCCAAATAATTATGACGAGAGAAAGGAGAGTGCCAATTGTATGTACCACGTTAATTACGGTGTATGCGTTTGAAGTCAGACCGATGGCACTCGTGATGGCGCCAATAAGTTGACCAATCGCAGTTGTGGGTGAAAGCCACGTAAGCACACTGCCTGGAGTGCCAAAGGCAGATTGAACCACTCCATAGCCGGATCCGACCACGAGATAGACGCAAATAATCGTGATGACTGCTGCTAATCCGGTGAGCAACCAAGCCTTGATTTTGGCAATCCATGAGGCTCCCATGCCAGCGAATTGCAGACCGACAAAAGGTAAAGCTAGGACCGCTATGGGTTTGACGGTTGTTGCCAATCCGATAAGTGCCGCGCTCCATAAACACTGGTTGCAGGTGCCTAAATAAAGCGCCAAAACAATGAGTCCAACCATCAGGGCATCGTTGTGGGCACCTGACACAAAGTGCATGATCACCAGTGGGTTCAGCACGCCAAGCCAGAGTGCGGTTGATCCATCGACTCCGTAGGCCTTCGCAAGTTTTGGAACGTAAATAGCCATCAGTGCAACACCAACAAGTGAAGTCAGGCGAAGCAAGATGGCGGCGAGGTAGGCATTTGGGTGAGCGATTGAGGAGATCGCTCGTTCGATCAACAAGAACGATGGCCCATAAGGAGTTGGGGATTCAGTCCACATCGGGTCTGCGCCCATATCAAACCAACCCGGCAAGCTTCCCACGCCGATTGTGGTCGGGTCAGCGCCAGATTCGAATAGGCGACCTTGGGCGTAATAGGAGTAGACGTCCCGACTAAACAGTGGCGGTGCCACGACGAGCGGAACAACCCAGAGCAGTAAGACCCATTGCAATTGGCGAATCGGCCACGTCCCACGATGCATCAAGTCAGCGCCGATAAGCAGCCAAGCTTGAAGCAGGATCGCTAGCCCAATAAGCACCAGGCTTCGGGCGATGAGCGATCCAGAAGTTGAACCTCGTAATGAATCGACGATGGGATTGGTCAGGAGGTCTGTAGTGCCTGGCAGCCAGCCCACTCCCAGTGCACCCACGGCAAGACATGTTGTTCCGAAAAATCCAGGCAGACCATGACGTAGGAGTAGATGCTGAGCAGGCATCGACTCCAGAGTTATGGCTTGGCTCACTGCTAGTTCCTCGCTGAGACAGGTCCAGTGATGCGCTCGGCAGCAAGTCGACCCGAGATCAGCACCATCGGAACGCCAACTCCTGGCCGAGTGCCAGAACCGGTGAAGACGATGTTTTGTCCCCAGAGATTGCCTGGTCGAAAGGGTCCTGTTTGGCCAAAAGTATGTGATGAGGCGAATGGCGCGCCTCGTTCCATTCCGCGCTGCTGCCAATCAAGGGGAGTCGTGACGTTCTCAACTTCAATCGATGAAGTGAAGTCGCGGTAACCACGCTCTTCAAGCACTCGACACACCTCATCGCGATAACGAGGACCTTCCTTCACCCAGTCGATATCAGCATCAAGGTTCGGAGTCGGAAAGAGTACGTAATAGACCTCTTTACCTTCAGGCGCCAAAGACCTGTCTGAATACGTTGGGTTTGTAACTAATACGCTTGGATCCGACATTAACTTTTGATCACGGATTATGTCGTCAAAAACTCCGCGCCACTTCTTTCCGAAGTGAATATTGTGATGCGCGATTGAGCTGTATTTAGCTGATGAGCCAGCAAGGAAAAGAAAACATGATGGTGAGTATTTCAGCCTGCGGATCGACCAGGGCTCAATGCCTAAGAGATCACGAAAAGCCACGGGAACATCGGGATTAAGAACGACCACGTCAGCGGGAATACGTTCGCCTTCAGTCGTAATCACTGCAGTGGCTCGACCGCCGACGCGATCCACGTGTGCAACTTCTACGCCATACCTAAAAGTCACACCATGTGCAGCAGCGGCCTGGGCCATCGCCTTTGGAACCGCGTGCATTCCGCCCTTGGGAGCAAAGACTCCAGCTACGGAATCCATGTAAGCGATAACTGCATAGATCGCCAAGGCGTCGTAAGGAGAAAGCCCCGCATACATTGATTGGAAGGAGAAGACCCGTTGCGTGCGTGGATCCTTGAGGTACTCCTCAACTTTTGGAGCAAGTCGCCTAAATCCCCCAATTGCTGCAAGCCTTGCCAGGTTTGGAGTGAGCAAATCAAGGGGGGAATCGATATTGCGATCGATGAAGTCTTTCATTTCATAGCGGTAGAGCTCAGTGACGAAATCTACATAGCGGCGATATCCAGCTGCTTCATCTGGACCAATGACGTTTCGAATTTCTTCAGTCATCTCGTCGGTGTTGGAATGCACATCAAGCACGGAACCATCGGGATAAAACGACCGGTAGAGAGGCTTCACTGGTTCAAGGGTCAGCCAGTCGCTCATGTTCTCACCTAGAGCGTTGAAACAGTCAGCGATCAAGTCGGGCATGGTGAGCACTGTCGGACCAGTGTCAAACTCGAACGAACCGTCAGCGGTAGGAACGCTCAGGCGACCTGCGCGTCCACCGGGAATATCCTCACGTTCCAACACGGTGACCGTGCGACCCGCGGCCGCTAGATGCATTGCTGCACTCAGCCCTCCAAGGCCTGCTCCAACAATCACCACATTGTCAGTAGGGCCGGTGACTTGTTGAGTAGGAGTAAATGGATTGAGCTTCATTAGGTGGCCCTTCGCGTGGAGGCTTCAATCAAATCCGCTAAAGCCGAGCGGCCTTCTTCTGAAACCGGTGCGTTATTTAATGCGTCATACGCGGAGGAGATGCCTTGTTCAATCAATACTTCAGTTTGGGCAAGAGCACCAGTTGAGCTCAAAATTTCACGAGCCGTAGCAACGTCATGTTCGTCAAGATCAGGCTTTCCGAGTAGTTCTGTCATGGTGGCTTGTTCTGCGGGAGTTGCATGCGCGTAGGCGAGTGAGACCATCACCGTGCGCTTTCCTTCGCGAATGTCATCTCCAGCTGGTTTCCCTGTTTCTTGTGGGTCACCAAAAACACCGAGCACATCGTCACGAAGTTGGAAAGCTTCACCCAAAGCCAGTCCGTAGCGTGAAAAAGCCTGCATAGCGACATCGCTTGCCCCTGCAAGTGCTGCACCGAGGTGAAGAGGCCGTTCGATCGTGTATTTCGCAGACTTGTAGCGAACAACCGTGCGAGCACGCTCGAGCGAAGTGTTTGATCGTGCTTGCTCGAGTAGGTCAAGGTATTGCCCGGCCATAAGTTCGGTGCGCATCAGATCATAAATTGGTTTGGCTCGCTGCAAGGCCTCGATGGGAAGAGGTGCTGCGAGAAAAACCTGATCGGCCCAGGCCAGGCACAGATCTCCCAGCAGGATGGCGGCGCCAATGCCAAATATTGGTGCTTGACCAACCCATTGCGATTGGTCGTGCATCTTTTCAAAGACTCGATGGGCTGCGGGAAGTCCACGTCGAGTATCAGAACCATCCATCACGTCATCATGAATAAGGGCACAGGATTGCAGAAATTCCAATCCTGCAGCTGCTTCCAATACTGCCTCGTGGTGGGCGATGAGATCAGGTTCCAAAGCCACTGCCCGCCAGCCCCAATAACAAAAAGCTGGCCGCAGACGCTTGCCACCACTCATGAGGGCAATCACAGAATCCATCAACGGAGCAAGGTCTGGGCTAATGAAGGCCAGGTTGCGAGTTTCTTCGGTATTGACGCGATCAACCACACGTTGAATGCCCGCACGAAAGGCGGCGCTATCCATAGGGGGTAATGCGAAAGCGTTCACATGACTAAGCCTAAAGGTTGCCAGAGGGAGGTCACCCTTAGGCTGTCTTCATGACATATCCGGCAGGTGGCGCTGATCTAGGAGCCCTACTTGCTCAAGGTGGCCGAAGTTTTTCTTTTGAACTCTTTCCCCCAAAGACTGACGAGGGCGAGCGGGCCCTGTGGCAAACCGTACGTGATCTTGAACGCCTGCATCCCACATTTGTTTCAGTGACGTATGGAGCTGGTGGATCCACTCGAGATCGCACCGTACGCATTACCGCAGAGATCGCAGCACAAACTTCGATGATTCCGGTGGCGCATCTGACATGCGTAGGGGCAAGCCGGGAAGAACTTCGCGGCGTCATTGACGAGTATGCCAACGCGGGTATTACCACCATCTTGGCTCTTCGGGGTGATCCACCAGGTGGACCAAACGCTGCTTGGACCCCACATCTTGATGGCTTGCAACACGCAGATGAGCTCGTCGAACTCATCAAGACACTTGGCAATTTCACGGTTGGAGTTGCCGCCTTCCCTGAAGGACATCCGTCGTCGCCAGATCTTGATACTGATGCTCGAGTTCTTGCCGCAAAACAAGATGCAGGTGCCGAATTTGCGGTGACCCAATTCTTCTTTCGCTCTCGTGACTACGCAGATCTGTTGGAAAGGGCTAGCACTCACGGCGTCACAATGCCAATAATCCCGGGCTTGATGCCTGTAACCAACGTGGCTCAGATCTCACGATTCGCAGAACTTTCAGGCGCCGCATTTCCCCCGGAGCTTGCTGCGCGCTTTGAAGGAATTAAGGATGACGATGATGCGGTGCGCAAATTGGGTGTGGAGATTGCCGTAGAAATATCGAATGAACTACTAGAAATGGGTGCGCCAGGTTTGCACTTCTACACATTGAATCGTTCAACTTCTACCTTGCAGGTGTACGAAGCTCTCGGTCTAGGTTCGAGGTAACAGCGATGACGCTGGATTCCCTTGCTCCGGCGTTGCTCCTTGGGGCAGTAATTGTTTTGATCTCCATTCTCGGAGTTCGTTTTGCTGGGCGACTCGGGGTACCTGGGTTGTTGCTCTACCTAGGTATCGGACTTTTCCTGGGAACATTTTTTGACCAACTCAATTTTCAAGATGCTGAACTTGCTGCAATCCTTGGTTACGTCGCACTCGTGCTGATTTTGGTTCAGGGAGGGTTAACCACCCGAATTTCGGAATTGCGTCCAGTGTTGTGGCCGGCGGTTACTTTGGCATCTGTCGGTGTGCTGGCAAGCATTGGAGTCGTTGCAGTTCCGCTCATTTTCTTTACCGGAATGTCCACAAGTAATGCGGTGCTCTTAGCCGCGGTTCTTGCTGCGACAGATGCAGCCGCAGTGTTTTCCGTTCTTCGCAAGTTGAAGTTGGCTCCAAGATTGCGCACATTGCTTGAAGGTGAAGCCGGATTCAACGATGCTCCCGTTGTGGTGTTAGTCAGCCTGATTGCGAGCGGCGCATTTACTGATTCTCCTTGGTGGCTTATTTCGCTACAGATCTTTGGTGAATTAATAGGCGGTGCCATCATTGGTGTTCTTGGCGGCCTTGCTGCGCGATGGATTTTGCCGCGATTGGCGTTGTCGGCTGTTGGGCTGTATCCGATCGCAGCGATGGCAATGCTTGTTGGCACTTTCGCATTAGCTGACTTCATTCACGTTTCAGGTTTCCTGGCGGTGTATATCGGCGCAGTGCTCCTAGGCTCTGCAACGCGACTTCCTCACCGACGATCCATCATTGGTTTTGCTGATGGGCTGGCCTGGATCTCAGAAATTGGGCTTTTCGTCATGCTCGGACTTCTCGTAGACGTGAGTCGCTTGCCAGCAGCACTAGGTATTGCAGCAGTTGCTGGAGTGACGTTGGTGTTCATCGCACGTCCCATCGCGTCCTTTGTCTCTTTGACTCCCTTTAGATGGGGGCTAAGAGAACGAGTTTTTGTCAGTGTGGCTGGTTTGCGCGGAGCCGTGCCGATTGTATTTGCGGCAATTCCATTAGGGCTTGCAGTAACTGGCGCTGAACAAGTTTTTGATGCCACCGTGATCGTAGTAATCGTGCTGCTGGCAGTACAGACCTCGTTGCTGCCAGTGCTGGCAAAAAGACTTGGTGTCACCTTGCCAACTGAAGCTGCGGAATTCGATCTTGAAAGTGCGCCCTTAGACGCGATGAATGCAGTCGTCTTAGCCTTGGATGTTCCGCAAGGGTCGGGCCTAATTGGGGTGTTTATTAGTGAACTGGGACTACCCAAGGGCGCAGTAGTGTCTTTGATCGTTCGAGAAAATGAGCCGTTCCCCATCGACGCACACTCACGCTTGCGTGCGTTAGATCGAGTTTTAGTGGTGTGTCCAGGTGATGTTCGGATCGCTACTGAGGAGCGTCTTCGTTTGGTGGCTAAAGATGGTCGTTTGGCCACCTGGATTCATCTGCCTGAGCCGGTAAAACGTAATCACGACAATCCTTCGTGGCTGCGAATAATGGCAAACAAGATCAACGTTATTTTTTCGCACGACCAATAAGTTCGGCAGTAATTTCTGCTCCCATGCCAACCAACGGTAATCCACCACCTGGGTGTGCGGAGCCGCCAACGACAAATAAGCCTGGGATTGGTGCTTGATTTGCTGGACGTTTGAATGTTGAGAGCGACCCGTGACTAGCCATTCCGTAGATCCCACCACCCGGAGCGCCAGCATCGCGTTCTAGATCGGCTGGAGTGGAAATTTCCTGCCAGATAATTCGCGAACGCAGATCAGTTCCGCGAACAGCAAGAAGGTCCAGGATGTGTTTTCCGTAGGACTCTGCGGCTCCGGGAGCATTCCAATTCATTGTGCCCGCCGCGCCACTATCGCTATGACGAGGCGCGTTCACCAAGATGAACCACGATTCATGGTCTGAGTCCGGTCGCATAGCGGGATCCTTAGGAACGCACGCATAAATAGTGGGGTCTGGCACAACATGTGCAGACTTGGCAAAGATCGCATCGAATTCGGCATCGTAATTCTCTGGAAACCAAACGTTGTGATGAGTGATGCATGGAGTTTCTCCACTCACAGCAAGCAGCATCACAAAGCCGGCTAGTGAAGGGGTGGAGCGGTTAAGCGTGCGAAGGATTTTTGCTGAACGGGTATCTGATGGCAGGAGCGACCCATAAAGAACTGATGCATCGACATCAGAAATGACGATGTCGGCATTCAGAAATTCGCCCGTTGTGAGTTCGACTCCTGAAACGGCGCCATCGCGTAGCGCAATTGAGGCAACGGGGGAGTTCAACCGAATTTCGGCTCCACGTGCTTTGGCTCGATCGGCGAGCACGGCTGCCAAGGTGCCAACGCCACCACCAATATGCCAAGCGCCAAAGGTTTGTTCAACAAACGGAACTGTGGCCAATGCTGCAGGGGCACGCCGTGGATCACTTCCGGTATAGGTGGCATAACGATCAAGCAAAGTAACAAGCCGTGGATCGCTAAAGGAGCGCTTGCCTAGCCCTCGTAAGGTCGTGAAAGGCGCAATCGTGCGAATATCGCTCACGCTATTTGTGAGCCGCACTGCGCTTCGCAAGCCTTCTAGTGGCGATTGCAATACAGGCGCACGAGTTAGTGCCCACATGTCGCTTGCCCGTTGCATGAGTGCTCGCCATTGATCGCTGGCGTGACCTCCGAGCCCATCACCAAGCGCTTCAGCAGCCTTGCCGACACCAACACCTGGAAGCACGACGGTTGTTCCATCACTCCAGTGGTAAGTAAACCCTGGTTCAACTTCTTGGAGATCTACGCAGTCTTCTAATGGCTCTCCAGTTTTCAAAAAAAGATCGCGATACACAGCAGGAAGGGTGAAAAGCGAGGGCCCAGTATCAAAGGCAAAACCATCTCGGCGATAGGTGTGCAACTTTCCACCAACGCGTGAACCTTGTTCAACAATGAGAACATCGTGACCCTTGACTGCGGTGCGCGCTGCAGTAGCTAAGCCACCAACCCCAGCGCCAATCACCACAATGCGACTCATGAAAGCGACCGGCCCTTCCAGGTATTTTTTCCCTTGAGATGGCGCGACCATGAGATGGCGGATAACGCACTGAATGCGGTGATCGAAGCTGGATGCATGGCACTGTCTGGCCAGACTCGCGAGCCAGTTCGCCGAGCGACCAGCGCACGGCTAGTAATCCCAGCGAGGTAACCGACTGTGCCCATAGCGCGTGTTCGTGGTGATCGAGCAGCGACCGCAGCAAGAGGTGGCACGACAAACGTAGAAAGCAGCAAGACATTCACACCTATTGATCCGGCTGGTCCGCCAAAGCCTGCCCACAACGATTTTGCGTAGCCATCAATGACTTCATTCGTGGTTGAGTACATCCGACAGGTAGCGATGGCAGAGCCATCCATAGTGCACGTTAATGATCCAGAACTTTTCAGCGCACGCATTAGGGCGATGTCTTCAAGGACTTCGGATGCAACGGCTTCATGGCCGCTAATACCTCGATACGCCACCGAATCAACGACGAGAAGTTGACCATTTGCTGCTGAAAGCGATGGACGTGTAGATCGTTGTGACCATTCCAGCGGCAAGAATGCGCACCATGACCATGTCACCATTGGTTGCACTAAACGTTCCAGCCAGCCTTGTGCAAGTTGCATCGGGTAAGGCGAGACCAGCGCATAATTGTGTGCTCGGAGTTCACCGACGCAAGCGCGAATTGCATCAGGAGATAGTTCAACATCAGCATCAAGAAAGACCAGAACTGTGCCGGTTGCTTCAGTAGCTAAACGTGCGCAAGCCCAAGGTTTGCCCAGCCAGCCTGGAGGGGGTTCATCCATTCCTCGAATCAACCGAACTCGTGAATCTGTGATTGAGCTGACGATTTCTGCGGTGCGATCTGTTGATCCGTCATCAAGGACGAGCACTTCGAGCGAAGGTACGTCTAAGGATGCAAGGACGCTAACAATGCAATGTTGAATATTTGATTCTTCATTACGAGCGGGGATCAGCACGCTAACTTTTTCGAGAACTGGTGGTGAGTTGGGATTTGGTTTGCGCAAGTGAGCTAAGTTGAATGCAGTGTGGATTGCAAGTGCACCAGCGGTGAGAGAACCCAACGTGGTTATTCGCTTCATCACCATTGCGGCCTGCTCCAACTTCGCCACCACCAGGGAATGACAATGGCGCCCATGATTACTGCGCCCCATAAGGCGACTCCTGGTCGACCAAAGAACACGAGTGCTGCCATCACATTTGAGACATACAACCAACTGAGCATCACGACGGGAACGCCGTCTTTCGCGACCCGGCGAGGAAGTCGATCAAGCAGAGCGATCAAGACAAAGGCGGTGAGTAGCCAGCCTAAGAAATTCTGCAATGGGATGCCGTCGATGCCAGGAATTTCCCAGCCAGTATTGGCCCAGGTCCAGTAGCCCTGGCTCACCATTTGTGGATCAAGGAAAAGATCCCACGAAGCAAGCAGCACACCACCGATAAGGACAGTGGCCAGTGGGTCGACTGCAAGTCTTTGCGCCGCTAACAGACAGGGGTAAGCCATCGAGGCCCATGCCAGCGGGATGAGCAAGGGAACACCGAAAAGTTGTGGCCCAAGAGCATCGGTGTAGGCGTATTCACCAAATGGGAATTGTGTTGCAACACCGAGAACTTCTACGAGGAAACTCACACCAAGAGTGATGCCGAGGTATTCAAGCGTCCATTTCGTGCGACGTGTCAGGCGAGCATGGATCGCTGAGGCGCCAAAGAACGCAAGAACCGAAACGATAGTCAAGATTCGACGGACGTTGCCATCGACCAAAATCCAGGCTATTTGGGAAAAAATTCCAATACCGAGAAGTGCCCAGGGAACCTTTGGTACCCACGACGGAAGGTTGCTGCCGCGATCGGCATGACCCCCCGTATATACCCGCACACTCATAAGGCCTCAGTCTAGAGTGGGAAACTAGAAGTCTTTCCGGGTCAGTAGCCTGAAAGGCCAGTTCAATTCCCAAGGAGTGAGTTATGACGAAGAACCCACATCCCCACGGCCGTGGGTTTGTTGGCAAATTTAAGTCATTTGAGCATGGTGTTGAAGTGATGCTTTTCAATGGCCGCTGGTTGTTGATGCCGTTCTATATTGGGTTGCTCCTGGGCCTGGTAGTACTCGTAGTCAAGTTTGCCCAAGAGTTCTGGCATTTGTTAACCATCACTTCGGGCGCAAGTTTGAAAGACACCACAATCAGTTTGCTTGAGTTGCTCGACATCGTGCTGTTAGCAAACTTGATTATCATCGTAATTTTCAGTGGGTACGAAAACTTTGTTTCGAAAATCTCAGTTGCGAAAGACACCGAAGATCGTCCAAGTTGGATGGGCAAGGTTGACTTTTCTGGTCTGAAGATCAAGCTCATTGGTTCATTGGTTGCAATTTCGGTGATTCAGCTGCTTGCGGTGTTCCTTGAGCCTGAGATGACAGATACTGATCAGATCTTTTGGATGATCATGATTCACCTGACCTTCGTAGTGTCAGGTGTGCTATTCGCGGTCACGGATTACATCGCGGATAAGCGAGCCACACTTGATATTGCGGCAGAAAAAGCTGCGTTAGAACTGAAAATCATGGAAAAAGAACATGGATTCCGCGAGGGGTATGCCGAAGCCTTGAACCCACAAGGGGAGTAGCCCGGCTCTGCTTACACGTTGTCGCAAGCCGTAGTGACTTCGCTCCATTGATCCCACTCAGCCAACCGCTTGTCGTATGCAATGTTGACAAGGGTGCTAGCAAAGCTCGAGAGCAGCAAACGAAGTGGTGGGTGTTCGGCATCAACCGCAGCAAAAATCGCAGCATTTGTGGCTTCCGCTGGAGGCGTTTGGCGTGCTGCTGCTGCGCGTGCTGCTCGTTTATCTGCGTACTGTGAAAGTGCAGTGGAGTGGACCGATGAAGTATTTCCCCATTCAGTAGCAAATCCTGCAGGTTCAATGATCGTCACCTTGATGCCAAAGTCAGCAACTTCTTGGGAGAGTGCTTCACTCATAGCTTCTAGTGCCCACTTTGACGCGTTGTAGGCACCGAGCATTGGGAAGGCACAGACCCCGCCAACGCTTGAGATTTGAATGATGTGGCCGGAGCCTTGATTGCGCATGATGGGAATTGCTGCCTGGCTTACCCAGAGGGCACCAAAGAAGTTCGTTTCCATTTGATTGCGAATATCAACTTCAGACAGTTCTTCAGTGAAGCCGAAATGACCGTAGCCAGCGTTGTTCACCACGACATCAAGTCGTTCGAAGTATTCGTGAGCTTGTTGAACAGCAGCGAAATCACCAGAACGATCGGTGACATCAAGCTGCAACGGCAAAAAGGCATCGCCGTAGGTGGCAACCAAGTCACTGAGCATGGAGATATCGCGAGCGGTGCCGGCAACACGATCGCCGCGTTCGAGCGCTGCGATTGTCCACGAACGGCCAAAGCCGCGTGATGCTCCTGTGATGAACCAAACCTTGCTCATGAGTGCTCCTTGACTTGGGTATTGCGGACCATATCTGAGGGGGAACATAGACATAAAGAACGTGTGGGATTGACGACTGTCAGGCCTTCGGGCTAACGTGTGTCTTGTTCGAACAAGTGTTCGAACACTCTGAGGCTCGCAGGATTCGCGGCCGGGGTTCTCAGAGAGCTTTCTTGCCCCGCCGGGCTCGCTTCGACCCCGGGCTCGGCGGTGCAAGGAGCCGGGGTCGATGGGTCGAAGTACAAGAAGTCGAACCACATCCCGAATAAGGAGCTTGTCATGGCAATTCTGATAGCAACCCCCCGCTCAGCCACCGCGCTGAGCGCACTTCCTTCAGCAGCACATGAACTCATTACTGCAGCTCGCCGCAGCCTGACCGAGGCGATCGTGGCCAGCACAGCTGCTGATAGATATGCAGCAGCCCATTTGGCCGCGCTGCGAGCAGCAGCAGCTGTACTAGCAACGCACGGCCGAGTTCAACGTAAATCTCGCAGCCGGGTGCGCAGCGTGTGGCAAGTACTCCCGGAAGTTGCGGGCGAGTTCGCCGAATGGTCCGACTTTTTTGCGGCTGGGGCTCGCAAGCGAACTCTTGCGCAGGCAGGTGTGCCCTGTGTGACTTCTCGTGAGGCCGATGACCTGGTTCGCGATGTCGAAACTTTTGTTGAGCGTGTCACCGCATCCCTTGGTGTAACGCATCAATCCATGCTGCCTACTGGCAGCTAGGTCACCGGCTGATCCCCGACAGCCGAAGTGCAACGGCTATCGGTTGTGGTGCCTTCCCAACCGGTAGCTGTCGCTTCTTACTTTTCCTTTTCTTCTGGAGTTTTTATGTTGTTGTCATGGCCGCATCTGCGTGTGGCCTCGAGTTATTCCTTGCAGTACGGCACAGCGACCCCTGCGCGGCTCATTGAGCGTGCTGCAGCTGATGGTCATCACATCATCGCGCTCACTGATCGCGATGGGGTGTATGGCGCAGTTCAGTGGGTGCAAGCTGCGCTGAGTGCGGGTATTACGCCAGTTGTGGGAGTTGACCTCGCGGTGGTTCCTATCCATGCTCCGGTGGTTGATTCGAGAGCCCGCCGTACACCTGCTCGAGGCGGCGCATGGGTAGCACAAGGAGATACCCGAGTGGTGTTTCTTGCTCGAGGCAAGCAGGGCTGGGCTTCGCTATGTCGATTGATTTCAGCTGCACACGCCAACACCGATACCTATGGAATGCCGATTCTGGAAATATCAGATGTCATTGCGCATAGCCAAGGCTTAGTCGCGCTCCTGGGCCCCGATTCTGAACTTGGTGCTTGCTTATTGCGTGGACAATTACGAGCAGCTGCTGCAGTGCTTCAGCATTGGCGTGATCTCGTAGGCCCAAGTCTTGCGATTGCGATTGGAAGTCATCGCACTGATCACAAGGCTGTCTGGTCCACAAGTCAGGCCGCCGCGATGTGGCGTTGGGCGCGCGAACATCACGTACGAGTGGTGTTGAGTCACGGTGCGAGATATTTGGAAGCAGCAGATGCAGCCACTGCAGACGTATTGGATGCTGCACGCCAACTAGTGCCGTTGAGTTCATCGCGAGTGGTGGGTAACAACGGCGAGGCGATCTTGGATAGCCCACAAGCACTTGATGCAAGAGTTCAAGAGATTGCTCAGGCTGCTGGAATTGCACGTTCTACCTTGCATCGAGATACCTGGACCCTGATTGAAAGTTGCGCGCTTGACCCAGAAAATGATTTGGGTCTGGGACAGGCTTTTGTTCCCGAACTTGATGTTTTGACTGGAGCTACGGCTGCGGATTCAAGCAATGAAGTACAACAAGCCCAAGCGCTGCTTGCAACGCGGTGTCACCTTGCAATCTCGCAGCGGTATTCGTCTACGGCTGATCAACAAACCGCTGGTATTCGTCTCGAAGAAGAGTTGCGAACGATTGGTGCTTTGGGTTTTGCCGGATTCTTTCTTACGGTTGCTGAAGTTGTTGATCTTGTTACGAGCCGCAAAGTGCGTGTTGCCGCGAGAGGCTCAGGTGCAGGAAGTTTGGTGAATTACTTGCTTGGCATCAGCGGAGTTGATCCGCTTTCGCACGGATTGCTTATGGAAAGGTTCCTGTCGACCTTGCGTAAGGAATTACCGGATATTGATATTGATGTTGAATCTGATCGCCGCCTTGAAATTTACGACTGGATCTTTGAACGGTTCGGCGACAAGCGGGTGGCGTGCGTTTCCATGATGGAGACCTATCGCGTACGGCATGCCATTCGTGATGTAGGCGCGGCCTTTGGTTTACCTGCTGATGAGATCGACTCGTTCGCTAAAGCGTTTCCGCATATTCGTGCCCGTAATGCTCGAGCAGCTCTCGATGATCTACCCGAGCTCAAACGCAGTCGGTTTGGGGTGATGGCAGCGCAAGGCAAACTGGATAGTTTCCTTGCTCGTGTTGAAGCACTCGATGGCTTGCCTCGTCATATCGCGATGCATCCATGCGGCGTATTGCTTTCTGACGTATCTCTTCTTGATCGCACTCCAGTGCAATCCAGTAATGCGGGTTACCCCATGAGTCAGTTTGATAAAGACGATGTCGAGCACATGGGATTACTCAAGCTTGATGTGTTGGGTGTGCGAATGCAGTCATCAATTGCACACACGGTGTCAGAGGTCCAGCGCACCAAGGGAGTCACACTCGCACTTCAGCATGTGCCACTTGACGATCCAGCAACCTATGAGTTGATTGCTTCAACTCGAACTCTGGGCTGTTTTCAGATCGAGTCACCCGGTCAGCGCGAACTTATCGGCAAGTTTGGCCCTGAAACGTTTAACGATCTCATTATTGATATCTCGTTATTTCGCCCAGGCCCGGTGAAGTCAGACATGATTAATCCATTCTTGCGTGCTCGGCAAGGCTGGTGCGCACCGCAGTTTGTGCACGAGGATCTACGCCCAATTCTGGAAGAAACCCAAGGTGTCGTTGTCTTTCATGAACAAGTGATGCGCATCGTTTCGGTGATGACGGGATGTTCGCTCGCTGAAGCCGATGAGACTCGTCGTTCGATGAATACTCACCTAGGTATTGACGATGTGCGCACCTGGTTTTATCCCACGGCGCTACGGCGCGGATACTCCTTAGAGGTTGTGGAAAAAGTCTGGGATGTCTTGCGTTCCTTCGCGTCATTTGGTTTTTGTAAAGCCCATGCAGCAGCTTTTGCACTGCCGACGTATCAATCAGCCTGGCTGAAAACTCATCACCCAGCCGCGTTTTATGCCGGCATCCTTACCCACGATCCGGGGATGTATCCCAAGCGACTCATCCTTGATGATGCCCGACATTTTGGGGTAGAAATTCTTGGTATTGATATTAATCGTTCTACACAGGTATATGAAGTCGAGTCAACGCCAACCGGAGAAGGCGTGCGTGTCCCTTTTGTTGAAGTCAAAGGCATCAATGCGGATGAAGTTAAACGACTGGTTGCTGGCCAGCCGTATCAATCCTTAAGTGATGCGTGGAACCGTTCGGGAATTGCACGCCCCACAGCAGAGCATCTCGTCCTGACAGGTGCCTTTGATCATTTATATGACATCGACCGCAACCGATCAGTGCGCGAACGCGGACACCTCACTCGTCGAGATCTGTTATTGCAGCTTGCGGATCTTGGTAGGCGTCCGCGAGGTGATGGCCCAGGTCAGTTACTTCTTGACCTAGGCGATGACCCAGCAACCACTCCGGCATCTGGGTTACCAGAGATGACTATCGGCGAGTCAGTGCGTGCTGAGTTGGATCTTCTCGGCCTTGATGTGAGTAAACATGTCATTGAGTTCTTCAGGCCGATGCTTACACAGCTAGGGATCACGCGCGCTGAGCAATTATTGAATTGCCGCTCTGAGCAAGAGATCTACATCGCAGGAGTGAAGGTCGCCACCCAAACTCCGCCAATTCGTACCGGTAAGCGCGTCATTTTTTTAACCCTTGACGACGCCACAGGTCCGCTTGATGCCACTTTCTTCGAAGATTTCCAAGTGCCATACGCCAGTACGGTCTTTTCCTCTTGGCTATTGCTCGTGCGTGGACATGTTCGTCGAACTGGCCCGCGAGGCGTCTCAATTCGGGCTACAGGAGCATGGGAACTGGGTGCGGTGCACGAGCACTGGCGCACGTCAGGCACAGATGCGGTTCGTCAGACATTGATAAGTGACCGGCCGGTTGGGGTCGATGCCACAGGCTCTCGGGTATTAGTGCATGCCAGCGGTTTCCGGGTTTCCCCTTACGCCGATGTCGTACCGGCAGGTCCAGTCACAAAGTTGTGGCACAGCAGTCCAGGTAGCAGCGGTTGGTAGCAGGGGAGCGCAACAATGGTCAGTGTGAGTCGTAATCAGGTACGTCGCTCGGTCGGTACATCCGGCGTGGGCAATGACGATGCTGGCTGCACAATTTTGCATGTTGATATGGACGCATTCTTTGCATTAGTTGAGTTGCGCACAAGGCCAGAACTGCACGGCAAGCCGGTGATTATTGGCGCGGGCGGTTCCCGTGGCGTAGTGCTCTCAGCAACATATGAAGCGCGAGCTATGGGCGTGCATTCGGCGATGCCAATGAGTCGAGCCCGCCGACTTGCGCCTACTGCCGTTGTCATCACGCCGTCACATCACAAGTACGCAGAAGTGAGTCGGTCGATCATGGAACTTTTCTCATCGGTCACTCCGGCAGTTGAACCCTTAAGTGTTGACGAAGCCTTCCTTGATATCAGCGGGAGTTTGCGACGTCTTGGTAGTCCAACTGAAATCGGTGAAATGATTCGAGCGCGTGTTCACGACGAGCAGGGAATCACGTGTTCAGTCGGAGTTGCATCAACAAAATTCATTGCGAAGTTAGCGTCAACTCGAGCTAAGCCTGATGGGCTCATGGTGGTTCCAGTTCAAGAGGTTTTAGCCTTCTTGCATCCCTTGCCCGTTGGTGCATTATGGGGAGTAGGCGAGAAGACTGAAGAGCAACTCACACGTTTGGGCTTGACTACCGTTGCAGATATCGCACACACCCCACTTGCTACGTTGCAGAGGGCAGTTGGCGTAGCTGCAGGCGCGCATCTTCACGACTTGTCTTGGGGCCGGGATCAGCGTTCGGTTACTGCGCACGTGCCAGATAAGAGCATTAGTGCAGAAGAAACTTTTGTCGACGATCTCGAGGATGCGCCAACGATTCACGCACATCTGATGCAACTCAGTGATCAAGTGGGTAGCCGACTACGTAAGTCGGATCGGGTTGCACGCAGTGTGCATCTCAAAGTGCGTTTTTCTGATTTCAGCACTATCACTCGTTCTAAAACGTTGAGTGAGTCCACCGATGTCACCCAAGAGATTTACACCACGGCCAAGCAACTCTTTGATGCCCTTGGGTTGCAGCGGGCCCGGGTGCGCCTCGTTGGCGTTCGACTAGATGGCTTGCAGGCAAGCGCAGGTGCGGCTCAACAGTTACTCCTGGGGGAGCCAGAGCACGGGCGCCGAGATGCTGAAGTAGCCATCGATCAGTTACGGGTCAGATTCGGACCAAAGGCGGTCAGATCTGCCCGATTAGTCACGCCCGAGGGCGAATAGCGACGAAAAATTAGTCATAATGAGGCTGAGGTATCGAATTTAAGGAATTGCGCCTAAACTTGTACCTACCTAGCGAAGAAGGGGAGTCGTTCAGATGCCGTTGTCAGAGCACGAACAGCGCCTGCTCGAGCAAATGGAGCGCGCGCTCTATGCCGAGGATCCAAAGTTCGCTACCAGTCTGCGCTCAGCATCCCTAGCTCGCGCATCACGGGGCAAAGCGGCTTTAGGTGTCTTGGTTGCTTTCGGTGGTATTGCTTTGCTCGTTACGGCGATGGCTCTACAAGCGACCCTCGTTGGCATCGTTGGTTTTGCAGTGATGTTGATCGGTGCGGTGCTGGTGTATTCCGCTTTTAAGACTCCAGCTGTAGTCGTTGATCCCAATGCTGGAAATGCGGGCAGTTCACCTAAACCCAATGCGCCGAAGACCTCATTCATGGATCGTGTCGAAGATCGCTGGCGCAAGCGCCAAGGAGACGAGTAGCAGTTAACTTCCCGCAGGTGAGTTCACCGGCGGACTCACTGGCGGCGCAAGATCACAGGTTCGTAGTGCTGGACGTCCGGCGAATCGATCATTAATCCACCGCACTACATCTGGACCGATGGTCTCTGCTGTCAATTGGTGTGACACTTCACCAACCCAAAGTGTGCTGATGGTTGAACCAGCTTTGCACCATTGGTTTTGCAGGACCGCATTTGGCCAGGCAAGCACAACTTCATCTGCAGTGCTTTGGCCAACAAAGGCAGGCATGGAAGCAGGCAATGGTGGCGGTGTTTCCCGTTCGCCCATGGCCTTCCACAGTGGATTACTGGTTGGATTCACTTCGAAGAAGCTTTGTCCCAAAGCCTTTCGAACAAGGAGTTGCACAAGTAACTTCTTGCTGCTCAAGCACTCTTGCGCAATGGAATCAACGTTGTTTATTCCTGCTTCTGAAACCACACCCTGCAACTTTAATGCGGGATTCACAAGTGGCCAAGAGTCAGCAACCTCTGGTCCGATTCCCCAACCGATGAGGCCGCTCCACTGCGCGCCCACAATCAAGTTGAGATTTGCGGCAGGTGCTGCGGCAGCAACGCCAAGAAGTTTCAGTTCTGGTGCGAGTTTCGGTGCAAGGTGACCAGACCACAGAGAGCTATGGCCACCTTGAGAGTGACCCCACACCACATAACGGTTGCTCGCTTTGATGCCTGGAAGTTGACGAGCTGCTCGCACAGAGTTCACTACGTCACTGACTTCAGCTTTGGCAACCAGATACAGGTTCGGGCCCGCAGTTCCCAGCCCGGTGTAATCGGTGGCAGTAACAACCCAGCCCAACGAGATCATTTGATTCAGCCAGTTCGCTGTGTCATTGAGGGAATTTCCTGGGCGCGATGGCGCACAGGAGTCGCCTTGACCGATTGTGCCGTGAGCCCACGCAACGATTGGCCGGCCGCCGGCTGGGGCTGGAGCTGTGGGCACAAACAGCATCCCGCTCGACACGGCAATAGATCCGTCAGGTCGCTGTGAGGAATAGAGCATTCGGTAGGTCATCGCACCTGGCACCACAACGCCAAGAGGCTCGGTTCGAATCAGGGTGCCAGGGGTCGAAGGCAGGTTTGCTGGGGTCTCATAAAAGGGCGCGACCGCTGCCTGAGCTTCATCCGCCGTGTGTTGATTTGCCCCGATAAGGGCGACCGCGAGTAGCACCGCACTCAGTGCTACTGCCCCTAGAGCGAGTAGTGCTTTTTTCATCGAAGGCCTCTTTTTGTTGGTGTCAGCACTCTAGGCCAGATCGTGGGGCGACGAGGCAAGGAATTGAGTGGAGTGATTTCCCAAATTGCCCGGGTTAAATGGTTGACGGTGGAGGAAAGTGGAGTAGAGTGGCGTCTGCTGGAGTTAAAGAAGAGGCCAGTGCGGTTGATGGGTCGGAAGTGATTCATCTGGATTAGGGGAGGTCGAGCGATGTTTCTAGGTACGCATGCCCCCCGTATTGATGACAAAGGTCGGCTTGTCCTACCAGCAAAGTTCCGTGAGGGATTCGCGGCTGGTTTAGTGATGGCCAAGGGCCAAGATCGCTCGATAGTGGTCTGGCCAGCTGCTGAATTCGCTGATCACGCTGATCGCCTCAATGAAGCTTCTCGCTCTGATGCCAAAGTCCGCGCCTATCTGCGTGTGCTTTTCTCCGGAGCTTTTGACGAAGTGCCAGATAAGCAGGGTCGAGTGACGCTCCCCGCCGCCCTTCGTGAATATGCCGGACTTGATCGAGATGTTGTGGTGGTCGGTAATGGCACCACCGTAGAAATCTGGGATGCCTCCGCATGGGAGAGCTACCTGGCTAGCCAAGAAGACGCCTACTCGGACATCAGCGAGGAGGTTGTTCCCGGAATTTTGTAATCGAGTGGTGAGGCCTCCTCCCGTTGCTGAACTGTTCCTGACTCACTTCCCCGGAGCCTGGAGAAGCAAGGGACGGGCGGGGACCTGATCACCCGAATGCGTACAACACCTTCTTTGACCGCGAACCGTGCACCACACGAAAGGAAGTCATGACAACGCCAACGAACACCCTGACGGACATGGTTGACAGCCATGCCGCTCGTCACGGTGCTCGCGCGTTTGGACTCCTTATCGTGGCCGGAAGTTTCACCGCACTAACGTTGGCAGCGATCTCTGCGATTGTTGATGGCTTGAGTTCATGAGCATCCATATCCCAGTCATGCGCGAGCGCGTATTCGCACTTCTCGCACCAGCGATCAGCACACCCGATGCAATTTTAGTTGATGCGACTCTTGGTCTAGGTGGTCACGCTGAGTACGCACTCACTGAATTCCCAGGACTTCGCCTCATCGGACTCGATCGCGATACAGATGCTCTTGAGAAGTCGCGTCAGCGATTAGCGCCATTCGGTGATCGGGCAAATCTCGTGCACGCTGTTTATGACGAATTGCCAGAAGTCCTTGCAGAGCTTGGGTTTTCTTCCGTCCAAGGTATCTTGTTCGACCTCGGAGTTTCCTCTATGCAACTTGATCTGCGCGATCGCGGGTTTTCTTATTCGCAAGATGCGCCCCTTGACATGCGGATGGATCAATCACGCGGAATCACGGCAGCAGATGTTGTTAATACGTATGGTGCAGGACAACTAGCCGATGTGCTCCGCGAATACGGCGATGAAAAGTTCGCAATGCGAATTGCTCGACGCATTGTGGCTGCCCGCGAAGATGCACCCTTCACGAATTCTGCTCGTCTTGTTGAACTCGTGCGCGAAGCCATTCCGGCAGCTACTCGACGTACTGGTGGCAACCCGGCAAAGCGCACCTTCCAAGCGCTTCGTATTGAAGTCAACGGTGAACTCGATTCCCTGCGTTCAGCTATCCCTGCTGCGATCCAAGCACTAGCGGTTGACGGTCGACTCGTTGTGATGTCGTACCAGTCACTCGAAGACCGCTTCGTAAAGCAGGTTTTTACGGAGCAGACCACAGCAAAGGTGCCCCATGGCATGCCTGTGATCCCAGCCGAGCACCAACCAAAACTGCGACTTCTGACTCGTGGAGCCGAAACCCCAACCGAACAAGAGTTGGATGAGAATCCGCGCTCTGCATCAGTTCGAGTTCGTGCACTTGAGCGGGTGGCAGCATGAGTCGGCAGACCCCACGTGAATTTGCTGGCCGCGCATTCCACGGCGCGGTGGCTGGCGCAACAGCACTTGCTGCAGAAGTAACTGAGTATGCAACTCGCGGTGCGGTTGCTCGAAATGAAGATCGTCCAAATCTTAGATTGGTTTCCCCTCTTCGTCCGGTTAAGGCAAGTCGCGGAACATTCGCGATCGTCGTTGGTGTTCTGCTTGTCGTTGGGCTTGGCGCGATGCTCGTGATCAACACCCAACTTGCACAAGGCTCATTCGCGATGAGTTCGTTGAAATCACAGCTCAACACTTTGAGCGAACAAGAAGCAGTTTTGAGTGAGCAAGTAGCTAATGCAGCGGCACCAGAATCCTTAGCGAACATGGCGCACGATCTAGGCATGGTGGCAAGCCAGAATCCAGTTTTTTTGCGCGTTCCTGACGGCACAGTTCTTGGAAAGCCTCGGGCAGCCGTTGGCGACGGAGTGCCACTGAATCTTGCGGCAAACGCGACGGCTAGTGAAGCAGTAGACAACGGTGCGCTTGGTGAGCGAGCTGTTCCAGGACCTAATTACGATCCAGCCAAAACGGATGCAGCAGCGGCCAAGGCGAAAGGCGCAAAAAAGAGTGAGGATTCACTCTGGCAAGAAGTGCCCATCCAGGTTGGCAACGTCGGCTCGGGTGACGCAGGTCTCGTAGCTGTTCCGGTTCGGTAGCGATCGTGAAGCAATTGGTCGCCCCACCGCGCCAGCAGCGCAAATCTGGACCTCCGAGCAACTACCGTCGTCAGGTGCGCACTGGTCATCGAGGTAGGCGAGGGATGATCTTGCTGATCATCACCACGATCGCCTTTTCGTTATTCGCGGTGCGACTCGTTGACTTGCAAGTCTTCAAAGGGTCTGATCTGGCAGCACAGGCCTTAAATCAACGAATCAAAACGCTATCAATCCCAGCAATTCGTGGCAGTATTTTGGACGCTACTGGCCAGCCAATGGCTACCACTGTAGAAGCTCGTGATGTCACGGCTGATCAAACGCTGGTGACTGACCCAGCGGCAGTCGGAGCCGCCCTTGCGCCGATTCTTGGCGTTGATCCTGGAATTCTTGCTAACCGACTCACGGGCACGCGACGGTATATGTACATCGCAAAAGGTCTTTCTCCAACAACCTGGCGTGAAATCGAAGCGCTGAGGTTGCCTGGTATTTTCAGCGAAGAAACTCAACGCCGTATTTATCCTGGTGGAGAGTTGGCAGCCAACGTGGTTGGTTTTGTTGGCGCAGACGGCAAGGGCCTGGGTGGGATTGAATCAAGCATGCAGACTTTGCTCGCTGGCAAAGCAGGAACGAAAACTTATGAGCGCGGTTCAGGTAACCGAATCATCACGACAGGTGATGTATCCAGCACTGATTCTGTACAAGGTTCAAACGTGCAGCTCACGATCGATCGCGACATTCAGTTAGTTGCTCAGCGACAGATCGCGCGGCAGGTGTTATCGGCTCGCGCTGATAGCGGAACTGTTGTAGTTCTGGATCCGCGAAGTGGACATATTCTGGCGATGGCAACGGCACCGACCTTCGATTCAAACACCGCAGCTTCCTCCTCAGATGCCGTGCGCGGTAATCGTGCGGTCTCTGAGGTTTATGAGCCGGGTTCAACGAGCAAAGTTATGACAATGAGCGCAGTTATTGACCAAGGCGCAGCGAATGCAGGCACCGCCTTCACAATCCCTGGCACTTTGAAGCGAGGCGGAAAAGTTTTTCATGATGATGTTGCGCACGGAACATGGCATTTAACCCTTGCAGGGGTTCTTGCCAAGTCCAGCAACTTGGGCACGATTCTTGCCTCCGAACGTATTGGCAGCAAGAAATTGAATTCCTATCTCAAGGCTTTCGGAATCGGTGAATCAACTGATTCAGGTCTGCCTGGCGAAAGCCGCGGACTAATTCCTGATTACCAAGATTGGTCACCGACAACGTTCCCCACAGTTGCCTTTGGACAGGGGTTGGCAGTCACGTCACTACAAGCAGCCAGCATATTTGCAACTATTGCCAACGATGGATTGCGCGTACCGCCTCGCATAGTGCAGTCAGTGATCTCACCCGATGGAACAGTTACACCAACACCAACGCCTAAAGCTGTGCAGGTCATCAAGGCCTCAACAGCAAAGCAAGTCCGACTCATGATGGAAGGTGTGGTCGGTAAAGGCGGCACTGCACCTAAGGCTGCGATCCCTGGCTATCGCGTAGGCGGTAAGACCGGAACTGCGCAATATGTTGATCCGAATTGTCGCTGCTATAACGGCGAAGTAGTAGCTTCATTTATTGGAATGGCTCCAGCTGACAATCCACAACTTGTCGTTGCGGTCAGTTTGGTAAATCCGCGTAATGGTCGGTTCGGTGGGCAGATTGCAGCTCCTGTATTCAAGCGTGTGATGACATACGCGTTGCAGGCTCACAGTATTCCGCCAACTGGCAAAACCGCCCCACGACTGCTGCTTACCGCGGGATAGTCGATGGCATCACACGCTCACGCAGAACTGGCACCGGTTGAACTCTCCGCTTTGATGAGTTTGGGCATACCTGAAGCGCAGTTATCTGGATCAAGCCAGACCGTTGTCACTGGCATTTCCTTAGATTCACGAGACGTAAATCCAGGCGACATGTTTGCGGCGATCACTGGTCACAAGAGTCATGGACTGCAGTTTGTCGCTGAAGCTATAGAGCGTGGCGCTGTTGCAATCCTCACGGATACTGCTGGTTGGACAAAAATCAATAGCGAATCATCCCTGGAACTTCAGATTCCGGTGCTCGCTATTCCCGATGCCCGTAAATGGATGGGTGCAGTTGCAAATCTCATTTACGGTAGATCAGTTGAGAAATTGCGGTTACTCGGAGTGACTGGCACGAACGGAAAAACAACGACTGCCACCATGATTGAAGCCGCCTTGAAAGCCTCAGGCCGAGCTACAGCATTCATTGGCACAACTGGTGTGCGCATTGGCGCAGACGTATTAAACTCATCGCGAACGACTCCCGAAGCTACGACTTTGCATGAATTATTTGCTCAGATGTGTGATCTTGGTGCTTCAGATGTGGTGATGGAAGTTTCAAGCCATGCGATGAGTGAGCACCGAGTTGGAGGAATCCATTTCGAAATAGTTGGGTTCACAAATCTTTCTCAAGATCATCTCGATTACCACATTACGATGGAGAATTATTTCAAGGCTAAGAGGTCACTCTTTCACCGAGATTTTGCGAGTCGAGGTGTTGTATGTATTGACTCGGCATGGGGTGAGCGGTTAGTTGCCGAGACTGACATTCCTATTTCAACCGTCACGGCAACGGGTAAACAAGCTGACTGGTCCATTGAACGCACCTCGCTCACAAAAGCAAAAATCAGTGGCCCGTTAGGGGAGCAGGTAGAGGTTGAATTGCAAATGCCAGGTGAATTCAACCGAGCGAATGCAGTACTGGCCTATGCCATGCTGCGTTTGATTGATATCCCAAGCCAGGAGATTGTCTCGGCTCTAAAAACTGTTCATGTTGCTGGGCGCCTTGAAAAAATTCAGGGCAGCAACGGTGCCGCGGGGATCGAAGGTTTTGTCGATTACGCACACACTCCTGATGCCGTGCAGCGAGTGCTCACTGCAGTGCGCGAACTCACAAAAGGTCAGGTGATCGCGGTTATGGGTGCCGGTGGCGATCGTGATGCCACCAAACGGCCACTCATGGGGCAGCTAGCGGCAAGCCTTGCTGATCAACTCATTATCACCGATGACAATCCCCGCTCTGAAAATCCAGCACTGATTCGTTCGGAAATCTTGGCTGGAGTAAACGAGGCGTCCAAGGTGCCAAGTAAATCAATTCATGAAGTGGCAGATCGGGCTTTGGCAGTCACAACTGCAGTGAGGTTAGCGCGCCCTGGCGATGTGGTTGTGGTTCTTGGCAAAGGGCATGAGCTAGGTCAAGAGATTGCCGGAGTGATGACGCCTTTCGATGACCGAGTGGTTCTCGAGCTGGCTCTCGAAGAGATTAATGCTGGTGTCCGGTGATTACATTAACGGTGTCCGAGGTGTGCGCGATTCTCCAAGGAGAAATATTCGCGACCACAGGAGCAGAACAGGTCACAAATGTTGTCGTCGATTCAAATGACGTGACAGCCGGATCACTCTTTGTTGCCATTGTTGGCGAACGCGTTGATGGTCACGAATTTGCTGCCCTCGCGTTGACTAACGGCGCAGTAGCCGTTTTGGCTGAACGTCAGTTAGACGTGCCCTGCATTGTTGTGTCAGATTCGATCAAAGCGCTCGGCCAATTGGCGGAATACGTTCGCACCCAACTGAACTGCACTGTCATTGCGATTACAGGTTCAAGTGGAAAGACTTCAACCAAAGACTTACTCGCCAATGTTCTAGGGCATTTTGGGGAGACCGTTGCCTCGCGTGGATCATTCAACACTGAAATCGGTGTACCCCTCACGATGCTGCGGGCCGATGAATCAACGCGTTATCTAGTGTTGGAAATGGGAATGCGTGGAATCGGCCATATTGAATATCTCTGTGAACTTTCGAAGCCGTTAATTGGAGTTCTTCTGAACATTGGTTCAGCGCATATGGGCATGTTGGGCTCGATTGAAAGTATCGCGCAGGCTAAGGCTGAAGTCATTGCAGGACTGCCTTCTGGTGGAATCGCAATTCTTAATGGGGATGACCCGAATGTAACTCAGCAAGAGTCGAAGACGTCGGCGCGAATCGTGCGCTTCGGCCAGTCTGCGAATGCAACCGTTCGGGCTACTGGTGTAACACTTGATGAAATGGCTCGACCGTCATTCACTCTTCACTATTTAGGAAACGAAGCAAGCGTTCGGATGTCAATTCATGGCGAACATTTTGTTTCCAACGCACTCGCTGTCGCTGCGGTAGCTCTTGAAGTTGGGATAGCGCTTGAAGATGTTGCGAAAGCGTTGAGTGACGCAACAATCCCAAGTAAATGGCGTATGGAAGTCACGCAAACCCAGGCAGGTTTCACTGTTATTAATGACACGTATAACGCCAATCCTGAGTCGATGAGAGCAGCATTAGAAACGCTGGCTGCCATGGGTGCAAGACGCGCTACTTGGGCTGTACTCGGCGAAATGCTGGAGCTTGGCGCTGGCTCAAAAGATGCGCACGAGGTGGTCGGTCGCCAGGTAGTGGATTTTGGGATCACTCGGTTGCTGTGTATAGGCCTAGGAGCGGACCCGATTTATCAAGCTGCGATAGCAGCGGGAAATCAAGCCGCGAAGGCTGCGGGTTTACCAGCCATGCAGGCCTACTTTTCAAAAGACCCTGACGACGCCATCTCACTGTTACATGAGGAACTGCGTTCCGGCGATATCGTGCTGATTAAGGCGTCTCGTGGGATTGGACTTGAGCGGGTAGCCGCAGCACTCACAGACCAGGAAGAGCCATGAGACTCGTAGTAATTTCGATGACGATCGCCACGATCGTCACGCTCATTGGCACCCCTCTGCTCATTAAATTGCTCGCTCGGCATGGATATTCCCAAGCAATTCGGGTATCGACAGAAGGTGAGTTGTATCCCGATCACGAGAGTAAGCGCGGCACCCCATCGATGGGTGGCGTCGCGATCATTCTGGGCGTGGTTGTGGGGTATTTCTTAACTCATTTATTGACTTGGCGCCCTGTAACACCGTCCGCGATGCTTGTGTTGTATCTGACACTAGGCCTGGGCTTGGTTGGTGTCGCTGACGACTATCTCAAGATTTTCAAACAACGCAGCACTGGTCTTCGCGCACGCACCAAACTCATCGGTCAAGCAGTCATCGCATTGAGTTTCGCGTGGCTTTCACTGCAGTTCGTTAATGACGGCGGGGCTCCCGCGTCAATGGCTATCTCGTTTGTTCGCGACACTGCGATTGTTCTGCCGCTGGGACTCTTTTTGTTGTGGATTTGGTTCCTGATTACAGCCACCACAAATGGAGTCAACCTCACCGATGGTTTGGACGGATTAGCTATCGGAGCTTCGATCATGACGTTTTTGGCCTACGTCATCATCACTGTGTGGCAGTACGGACAAAACTGTGCCTTCAGTGACTCTGTGAGTTCCACGTGTTATTCCACGGTTAGCCCCCTTGACTTAGCCATTGTTGCCGCAGCCTTGGCAGGGGCAAGCTTTGGGTTTCTGTGGTGGAACACTGCTCCGGCTCGAATCTTCATGGGCGACACCGGCTCACTCGCACTCGGTGGTGGGATCGCCGGCTTAGCAATTTTGAGCCGAACTGAGTTGCTGCTGCCGTTACTCGCGGGATTGTTTCTCATCACATCACTGTCGGTTATTGGACAAGTGGGATCCTTCAAACTCACGGGGCGTCGAATATTTCGCATGGCCCCGCTGCATCATCATTTTGAAATGCTCGGCTGGCCAGAAATTCAAATCGTGGTGCGCTTTTGGATTATTCACGGCTTATGCATTGGAGCCGGCATCGTCTTGTTCTACGCAGAATGGGTGCGTTCGTGATCCAAGGTTTTAACCGTGAATCTGACTGGTCCAGAATTCACGCAACAGTAGCTGGCCTTGGAATAGCTGGGTTCGCTGCAGCCGATGCCTTGGCCCAACTAGGCGCCAAGGTAAGGGTTGTTGATGCGCAAGACGGCCAGAAGCAGCGAGAAAAAGCTGCAATCCTCGACGTCATAGGTGTCGAAGTCATACTTGGACACGACGGTTCGTTATTGGAAACCGATCTACTGATCGTGTCGCCTGGCTTGAGGCCTTCCGATCCACTTATTTTGCAGGCTCAATCAGCGGGGGTCCCTGTCTGGGGAGAACTCGAACTCGCCTGGCGTCTACGGGCGGCCGAGGGTGCGGCTCCATGGCTGGTCGTCACCGGAACTAACGGCAAAACCACCACCACGTTGATGCTGGAATCGATGTTGAAAGCTGCGGGTCTGCGCGCTGTGGCAGCAGGCAATATTGGTCATTCGTTGGTCAGCGTTGTTATGCACGACGATCTTGATGTGATTGCGGTTGAAGTAGGGGCGCCGCAACTACCGTTCGTGGAGTCGATGAGCCCGCTAGCCTCGGTCTGTTTAAACATCGCCGATGATCACATCGATCATTTTGGAACTTTCGAAAATTATGTATTGGCGAAAGCAAAGATTTATGAGCGCACTCAAGTCGCTGCTGTATTCAACGCGGATGATCATGCAACGATTCGTATGGTTGAAAATGCCAACGTTATCGAAGGCTGTCGCGCGGTGGGATTCACCTTGAGCATTCCAGATGTTTCAATGCTTGGGGTAGTTGAAGAATTTCTTGTAGATCGAGCCTTCTTAGATGATCGTCAACGTTCGGCTCAGGAGCTTGCAAGCAAAGATGATGTGCAACCAAATGCTCCGCACAACATTGCCAATGCGCTTGCAGCGGCCGCTTTGGCCCGTGCCTTTGGAGTGAGTGCCAGCGCTATCAAGCTAGGCCTTGAACAGTTTGAACCGGCAGGACATCGCATTGCTAACGTTGCCACCATCGATGAGGTGACGTATATCGACGATTCAAAAGCCACGAACGCCCATGCAGCTTTGACTTCACTACGGGCTTATCCATCAGTCGTGTGGATCGCTGGGGGTATGGCAAAAGGGCAAGATTTCAGCACCTTAATAGCCGAAGTGGGTCACAAAATGCGAGGCGTCGTCCTTTTAGGAGTGGATCGTGGGGTGATTGCCGACGGGCTTTCGCGACACGCGCCGCAGGTGCCGGTCAAAGTCATTGAACGCAACGACACTGAAGCCATGGTCGAGGTCGTTGCTGCCGCGCGGGATTTTGCGCAGCCGGGCGATACCGTTTTACTCGCCCCTGGATGTGCTTCTTGGGACATGTTCCGTGATTACGCCCAACGCGGCGAACTTTTCGCCGATGCGGTTCGAAAGCTTGGGCTAGGGCGCTCATGACGGATACAAAAATACCTAAACGGCTCAGGGATAATCGGGTCAAGTTTCTCCTGGATCACCCACTGAGTACGTACTACCTCATCGGTGGAGCTTCAGTACTGCTTCTCCTTCTGGGCTTGGTCATGGTCTTGTCGGCTTCTAGCATCGAGAGCTTTAAAACCTTTGGGTCTTCGTACACGTTGTTTCAGCGCCAAGCACTCTTTGGCGTGATTGGTCTTGTCGGCTTGTATTTTGCTGCTCGCACCTCTATTCAATTTTGGCGTGGAATTTCTAAGTGGCTTTTTGTTGGCGCTGTCGTTTTGCTCGTTGCCGTGTTGGTCATTGGCGTGTCTGTTGCTGGCCAGCGAAATTGGATTGAACTCTTTGGCCCGTTCCGCGTTCAACCTTCTGAGTTTGCAAAGATCGCCCTCGTTGTTTGGGGAGCAGATCAGCTCGCGAAGAAAGTTGACTACTACCGTGAGTGGAAAGAGTTACTGGTCCCTGTTGTACCAGTGGCCGCACTATTCATGGTCTTAGTGCTGATGGAAGGCGACTTTGGCAACACCTTCATGCTGGCAGCAATCATGTGCGGAATGCTTTTTATTGCAGGAGTTCCAGGCCGGTTTTTTGCTGGGTTTGCAGCATTCTCGATCGTCGGTGTTTGGGTGCTCACTCTTGCGGCGCCATATCGAATGGAACGCATCACCTCGTGGCTCAATCCCAACAGTGATCCGTTGGGTATCGGCTGGCAACTCACTCAAGGCCACTATGCGCTGGGCACAGGGGGATTGCTCGGCGTCGGACTGGGTGCAAGCCGTGAAAAATGGGGAGCACTTCCTGAGGCTCACACTGACTTCATCTTTTCGGTCATTGGCGAAGAGTTGGGACTGATCGGAACTTTGTCAGTGCTCTTGCTGTTTGCCCTGTTGGCTTTCGCCATTTTTAGACTCACTCGAACGTCGTCGGATCCCTTCGTGCGAATTTCATCTGCAGGCGTGGGCTGTTGGATTGTGGTCCAAGCAATCGTCAACATTGGTGCAGTTCTTGGACTCCTGCCGATTACTGGTGTTCCTCTTCCATTTGTTTCTTATGGTGGCTCATCACTTATTCCGACGTTGGCAGCCGTTGGCATGCTGCTGTGTTTTGCACGTAATGAACCAGGAGCTCGACAGTCTTTGAGGCGCAGGCAGACTGCGCGCTCGTTGGCCAGGCGATGACCAGACCGACTCACGTCGTGCTCGCCGCTGGCGGAACGGCCGGGCATATCGAGCCGGCATTGAATCTCGCGGACGCGCTCACTGCTCTTGAACCAGATATTCAGATCACAGTCATTGGTGGTGAACATGGGCTGGAGTCGACATTAGTTCCGGCGCGTGGTTATGAACTTCGTTCGGTGCCTGCAGTTGCGATGCCTCGAAAATTGTCACGTGATCTGTTTTCTGTAGGTTCAAAAGTTCGGCGAGCAACCAAACAAAGTAAGCAGATATTGCGGGCTGTCGATGCGGATGTAGTGGTCGGCTTTGGGGGATACGCGGCGTTGCCTGCATATCTAGCAACGCGCAAGGTTTCCTGCGGGCTGGTGATCCATGAAGCCAATGCAAAGGCAGGGTTGGCGAATAAAGTTGCTGCGCGTTTTGCAGATCAGGTTTTTGTCAGCGTTCCAGGAAGCCTCCCGGGCACTATTTTGGGCTTGCCATTGCGTGCTTCGATCGCCGAGCTTGACCGTGGAGCACTGCGAATACAAGCTCGAGAATTCTTCGGTCTACGGCTCGATGGCCCGGTACTTTTAGTATTTGGCGGATCGCAAGGTGCTCAGCACATCAATGAGATCGTTGCCCAGAGTCTGCCTGCACTTCTTGAATTAGGAATTCAGGTACTGCATGGGTATGGACCCAAAAATCAGGCCCCAGCTCAGTTGCAGGGTTATGCCGCAGTTTCGTACCTCGATCGAATGGATTTGGCGTATGCCGCAGCTGACCTCGGTCTCACCAGAGCTGGGGCGATGACAGTTGCTGAAGTCTCAGCTGTGGGCTTGCCCACAATTTTTGTCCCCTTACCAATTGGAAATGGTGAACAAAAAATCAATGCACTGAAGATGGTTAATGCCGGTGGAGCAGTTGTGATTGATAACGCTGCACTCACCGCGGAGTGGCTCACGCATACGGTTGCATCGCTCGTGAAAGATAGTGCCAGGCTCGAGGCCATGAGTCAGGCCGCCGCGCGAACAGGTGTTCAAGACTCAGGACTACAACTTGCGCAGGAAGTACTACGAATTGCACGCCACCATCGAGCGCTGAAGACACATGATGAAAGGGACGACTCTTGAGGGACCTCGGGCATGTCTTCATCGTGGGTATTGGTGGAGCCGGGATGTCAGGAATCGCACGCATTCTGGTTGCCCAAGGAGCCCGGGTTTCGGGTAGTGATGCCAAGGAGTCTCGGCGGATTGAAGCCTTGCGGGCCTTAGGTGTGGCCGTACATATCGGTCACTCAGGTGATTGGCTTGACGGAATCGACACCCTAGTGATTTCCACTGCGATCCCAGAAACAAACCCTGAGCGTGTAACTGCCGCAGAACGGGGCATCCAAGAACTCAGTCGTGCAGACGCCTTAGTTGCGATTATGACGGGCAGCCGAGGGGTCGCAGTTTCGGGAACGCACGGGAAAACCACGACGACCTCGATGCTCACTGTTGCTCTACAAAACTGTGGTGCAGACCCTTCCTTTGCAATAGGTAGCGAGCTCAATGAGACTGGAGCCAATGCACACTTAGGCAGCGGTGACATTTTTGTTGTCGAGGCGGACGAGAGCGACGGCGCATTCCTGCATCTTGACGCGGTTGCAGCGATCGTCACGAATGTTGAAGCCGACCACCTCAATCATTGGGGAAGCCTCGAAGCAATTGAAGAAGGCTTCTTAGAGTTTGCGAAGAATGTGCAAAGGCATCAGGGGTTTGTGACGATTTGCATCGACGATTTAGGCGGCCGCAAGTTAGCGACAGATGCCAGGGCTGTCGGTGTGGATGTTCGCAGTTATGGAACTGCACAAGATGCAGATTTCCGACTCATTGAGCCGCAGCTAATCGGGCGAGGGTGGCAGTACAGCGTTGTGCATCTAGGGGATGTTATTGGTCCGGTGACCTTGCAGGTACCGGGCGAGCACAATGCATTGAATTCCCTCGCAGCTCTGGTCACTGGAATTGGTCTGGGCTTCACACCCCAAGACCTTGTCGCAGGTTTAGCTGAGTTCACGGGCACTCGTCGGCGCTTTGACTTCAAGGGCGAAGCGCATGGAGTACGAGTATTCGATGACTATGCCCACCATCCAACGGAGATTGCGGCCACCTTGCGAGCAGCCCGAGATGTGGTTGGAGAAGGGCGCCTAGTCGTGGCCTTTCAGGCACACCACTACTACCGGACTGCCATGTTCATTAAAGAATTTGGTGCGGCACTTGGGTTAGCCGATGAAGTAATCGTGCTTGAAGTGTTTGCACCAGGCGAGACACCTATTCCTGGTGCAAGTGGGCAGACCATGGCAACCAATGTTCCCCTTCCGGCCAGTCAGGTTCACTTCGAGCCTTCATGGTCGGCAGTGGCGGGCGGACTCGTTGATCGGGCCCGACCTGGCGATCTCATCATGACTCTGGGGGCCGGCGACATTGGCTTACTTGGTACCGAAGTCTTAGAACTTTTGGCACGTCGAACATGACAGAGCCCGTATTAGAACCCGTAATTGAGCTGGATGCGCGGCGCGTGGCGACACCCAAGAAACGGCGCAGGCTGCTTGTCACGATCTTCGTGTTGATTGCAGCTATTGGCGTGGGGTGGATGGTCTGGTTCTCGTCATTGCTTACCGCTGAAGGCGTCACTGTCCTCGGCGTTGAAGGTGCTCCAGCTCAACAGGTACACGACGCTGCGCAGGTTCCGTTGGGTGTTCCACTTGCGCAACTTGATACCCAGGCAATTGCTGACCACCTTGCTGACATCAGTTGGATTGAGTCCGTTGATGTGCGTCGTGGCTGGCCGCATGATGTTGTGATTGCAGTAACTCCTCGTACTGCAATTGCAGTCACACCGACAGGGCTTGGGGTGGATGCCAAGGGTGTCGCATTCACTCCGACATCCGTCCTTCCCGCAGGCTTGCCGACAGTGAAAGGCGATGGTGTCGGGCTGGTTGCAGCCATGGAGGTTCTCAGCGTGATGCCTGATGATCTGCGTCCGAAAATAGCAAAACTGTTCGCCTCAACTCGTGACAATGTGGAACTCACCTTGCACAGTGGGGCGATCTTGCGTTGGGGAAGTGTTGAGCAGCCAGAGTTGAAATCACAGGTGGCCCGATCGCTCCTCAAGCGCAAAGCCAAGGTGTATGACGTGTCAGCTCCTGAGCTGCCAACCACCTATAAAGAGAAGCTCAAAAGCTAAATGTGACGTAGGTCGCTTTGCTTTTTTGGCTCCGCACTTGCGCAACAGGGGTAATACAGACTAACTTCCCGCCGCTTGCAACCATGCTCGTATTTCAGCCTCTACTTGAGGTTGAGAGTTGAAGGAGTAAGCGCAGGGGTCGACGTACATGGTTGATCCGCCAACGAAGGAAGGGAAGCGCAATGGCGGCTCCACAGAACTATCTCGCTGTAATCAAGGTCGTAGGTATTGGTGGCGGCGGCGTAAACG
>CANJCG010000002.1 GCA_947472655.1 Actinomycetota bacterium | reverse complement strand
GCTCATTCCACCATCAACAGAAACATAGGTGCGGACTACCTCACCGAGCTCAACTGGCTTCACAGTTCCGACTTCGTAAATAGTGATTCCAGCTCGCCCCACTATCGCTCGCCCTGGCTCAAAAGCCAAGGCAGGGACTGGCAAACTCAGCAATTGACATTCACGCTCGACTACCTGAGCCACATGAGAGGCCAGATCAGCTATCGCAAGTGGTTCATCTGTTGGCAAATAGGCGATTCCCATACCGCCACCAAGGTCGAGCTCTGCCACGTTGACTTCTTGATCAGCACGTAGTCGATTAATGAAAGAAACAATTCGCACTGCCGCTTCTTCGAAACCATCGGTATCGAAAATTTGAGAACCAATATGTGAATGCAACCCCCTAAATTCCAATGACGGTAACTTCACGATGCGTCGGATTGCTTCGTCAGCGGCGCCAGAAGCCACAGAGAAGCCAAACTTTTGATCTTCATGAGCTGTGGCTATGAATTCGTGCGTGTGAGCTTCAACGCCAATGGTAAGACGAACAAGAACCGGTTGAACGATTCCGGCCCGAAGAGCTGCATCCGCTACGCGAACGATCTCTTCGAATGAATCCAC
Organism: Actinomycetota bacterium; assembly: GCA_947472655.1. Taxonomy (GTDB): domain Bacteria; phylum Actinomycetota; class Actinomycetes; order S36-B12; family S36-B12; genus UBA11398. The sequence continues at coordinate 37,581 of CANJCG010000002.1, read as the reverse complement.
CACAATGCGAGCAACGCCCGCTTGAATCGCAGTTTCAATTTCCGACATTGACTTGTTGTTGCCATGAAGAAGCAGATCAGCTCCAGGAACCCCGGCCCGCAGAGCGACAGCCAATTCTCCACCGGAAGCAACGTCAAGCCCTAAACCTTCTTCGCACACCCATCGAGCAACAGCCGTCGACAAAAATGCTTTCGCCGCGTAATAAACCTTGCGAGCACCCACGCTCTCGGCCGCCTCGCGATATTCGCGTGCCCGAGCGCGCACATCTTCTTCATCAAAGATGAATAGGGGTGTGCCGTGGTTGGCTACAGCATCTCGAACGTCCACGCCGGCAATACAAAGCGCGCCATCAACTCCACGCGTTGCAGAATTTGGCCAGACGTTTGACATCCGTAAAGGCTAGGGCATGCACCCCCCTTTGGCTTACATGCGCTCAGGCGCGCTTACTCCAAGAAGAGCCAGGCCATTTGCGAGCGTCTGGCGGGCAGCCGCACATAGCCACAATCGAGCAATGTGCTCACTTGTGAGCTCTTCATCCCCACGCGGAAGAACTCGGCACGCATCGTAAAAACGGTGGTACTGGCCGCCAAGTACCTCCAAATATCGAGCGATGCGATGTGGCTCGCGTAATTCGGCCGCACTTGCAACGATCCGAGGGAACTCGCCAAGCGAGCCGAGAAGCTCATTTTCACGCTCATGCGAGAGCAGTCCTGGATCAAATTCAGCGGAAAGCCAATCGATGTTTAGATCTGCCGCGTTTCGCAATACAGATGCCAACCGGGCATGCGCATATTGAACGTAATACACAGGATTGTCATTGGTGCGCTGGGCAATGACCTCTAAATCGAGAGTGAGTGGTGAATCGACGGGGTATCGGATCAATGAGTATCGGGCAGCGTCAACTCCGACTTCTTCAACAAGATCTTCAAGCGTGACGATATTCCCAGCACGCTTGGAAAGTTTGACCTCTTGGCCACCCTTCGTGATTTTCACTAACTGCCCAATCAACACTTCAGCTGCCGTTTTGTCATCACCATTGCACTGGGCAACAGCTCTGAGTCGATTGACGTAACCGTGGTGATCAGCTCCTAGGAGATAAATACAAATATCGAAGCCTCTATCACGCTTATTTACGAAATATGCCGTATCCGAAGCAAAATAGGTGTACTCACCGTCTGCCTTGATGAGAACTCGATCTTTATCATCACCGAAATCAGAGGTGCGCAACCATGTTGCACCATCTTGGACATAGACATGTCCTTGCGCGCGTAGTTTGGCAAAACCTGTCTCGACAGCATCAGAATCATGAAGGGCTCGTTCTGAAGACCACACATCAAAATGAGTCTGAAAGAGGCTGAGAACTTGCTGCTGCTGATGCAACTGGCGTTTGTACGCTGCTTCGCGGAAACCAACAAGTTGTTCTGCTTCTGGCAGATCTAGTAACTCGGGTTCTTCCGCATTGATTTGCGCCGCTAAATCGATGATGTAACCACCGTGATAACCGTCTTCAGGCACTCGCTGGCCCTTTGCTGCTGCCATCACAGAAGCACCAAACTTATCCATCTGAACGCCACGATCGTTGATGTAAAACTCTGAGGCAGTTTTGGCGCCCGCCGCGGCCAAGACATTGGCAATTGCGCTTCCGACAGCAGCCCATCGCGTGTGACCAAGGTGTAGGGGGCCCGTCGGGTTTGCCGAAATGAATTCAACATTGATGGTCTGGCCAGCCAGTGCTGTGTTGTGGCCAAAACTTGCACCCTGGGTAACGATGCTGCGGGCCAGCTCGCCTTGGGTAGCACTATCGAGGCGGATATTGATGAACCCCGGTCCCGCAATTTCGGTGGAACTAATCCCGGCCACAGCATCGAGCCTCGATGCGATCACTTGCGCGAGGTCGCGTGGGGCGACCCCCGCAGGTTTCGCTAACGTCAGCGCGATATTTGTGGCGTAATCCCCATGCTCGCGATTCTTGGGCCGTTCGATGTGAACACTCTCAGGAACTGCAATGGCGAAGGCGCCCTCAGCTGCAATAGCAACGAGAACTTCGCGAATGGCAGCCGCCATGGAGTCAGGAGTCACTGCGCGAGCGTATCGACATCATGCTTGGGCGCTGACTGGTCCCTAACCGCTACCCATGAAAAATTCGGGTAATTCGTGAACTTTCTCAGTAAAGCCGGACTCTCTCTGATCGAGCCCGGCTTCACAGCGACCCTCATCCCCCGATTCGAGTCTTTCGTCATCCTGCAGGAGCCTTGGACTGTTGCCAAGCCAGAAATCCGACACTGTGGATATCTTTCCCGGCCCTGCCTACTCACCAATAAGGTGCGCTCGAGCCGCGACAAGCTCTTCCCGAGTCTTTTCATCCATATGTGGGTAATGCGGATCGATTTCTTGGAGCGCGTGCAAGATGATGCCACTGGTAATCAATCGGGTTGCCCATTTGTGGTCTGCTGGCACGACGTACCAAGGAGCTCGGCTTGTGCTGGTCTGACTCAGCATGTCTGAGAAAGCACTGCGGTATTCATCCCAGTGCTCCCGCTCGTGTAAATCAGCGGGCGAAAATTTCCAGTTCTTTTCTGGTTCATCGATTCGCTTCAAAAACCGCGCACGCTGGACATCCTTTGAGAGATTTAAGAAAATCTTGACAATTACAGTGCCACTATCGGTTAAGTGACGTTCCCAATTGTTAATCGCCTCATATCTGCGCCTCCATAATTTTTCCCGAGGCACACTTCGATCAGCAGTTGGCCAGATAAGTTCGGGATGAACTTTAGTGACAAGGACATTTTCGTAGTGAGAACGATTAAAGATCGCAATCTGACCTAGTTCTGGGAGCACCAATTGATGACGCCATAGAAAGTCATGTGCCATTTCAAGGTGAGATGGAGCTTTGAAAGAATGCACTTCCACACCTTCGGGATTTAACCCGCTCATAACGTGCTTAATGGTGCCATCTTTACCAGCTGCATCTGTCGCCTGGAACACGATGAGCAGCGCACGCGAACTTTCAGCATAAAAGCGGTCTTGCAGCACCGTCATTTCGTCAATGACTTGCTGCAGCACTGGGATGCTACTTTCTTTCGTAAAGTCGTTTGGAGTTGTTGATGGGTTGAAATCCTTGTCTAAATTAACTTTTGAACCTGGAGTAACCATGAAGTTTTCAACATTATTTTCCCACCTGGCTTTTGAGAAAAGTTCTTCGCTCTTATTTTTGTTAGCCATTCTTTTTCTCCCCTATCGCATTGACATACGACTGCACCTCGGCGCCCAATAGCAATCCAATGAATGAAAAGTAGAGCCAGAGCAAAACGATCATTGGTGCGCCAAAGGCAGCAATTGCAGAACCAATTGTCGATGAAACACTGACATAAATTCCTACGCCTGCGCTTGCCCCAAGCAACCAAATTGTGACAGCTAAGGCGACAGGTGACTTCCAGGTCATCGAACACTTGTTACTTGGCACCCACCGATAAAGCCCGAGTACCAGCCCCCACACCATGGCTGTGAAGATCAACCAATCAGCCCAACCAAGGCCCGTACTCAAGCGGAAATTCGTCACGCCAAAGAGTTGCAAAATCTGAGGCAGCAGAGTCAGGATCAATACGATGGTGGAAGCCAGAAGCAACCCCACAAGAGTAAAAATCGCGTCTCGTACCCGCACCACTAATCCATGCCGTACGCCTTCAAAGTCAAAGGCTGCATCCAAGGCCAGCCGTAAGGCCATCATCGCTTTCGACGAGGCATAGATAGCGACGAAAAAACTCAAGATTGATGCCAGGGTCACGACCCCAGTAGAAGCGCTCGTCATAACGTTAAGAATCGAGTCGATTGAAGATTTGAATTCTTGGCTATCGCCTGGGATTTGCTCAAGCATGGCTTCGATTGCCGATCGTGCGTTCGCTGGACCAATCAATTTCCCCGTTAGGGCACCAATAGCAACTGCAGCAGGAGCTATGGCAAGTAAAACGAAATACGCCATGCCTCCCGCTGCCAACGAACCTCGGTGACTGCCGTACGCAGCAAAAATAGATTTAGCTGGCTTTGCGACAGCGACAAGTTGAGTGCGCACCTGCCTATGGTCTCAGGAACTGCCTTCGCTGCTAACCTGACACACGTTTGCCTCCGTAGCTCAGGGGATAGAGCGCCGGTTTCCGGTACCGAAGGTCGCAGGTTCGAATCCTGCCGGGGGCACCAAATATCAAGAAAGGCTGGATCGTGACAGTGTCTACACAAGACCGAGTCCACTTTGCGTCGGTGACGAAAAGTTATTACCCGCTCATCGTGGGGGTATTTGTCGGAATCTTGATCATTTCAAATATCGCAGCAACCAAACTCATTTCATTTGGACCTGCCATCGTTGACGGTGGAGCCTTCCTTTTTCCTCTCGCCTACATCATCGGTGATGTGCTCAGCGAGGTCTACGGCTGGAAAGCCGCTCGCAGAGCCATCATCTTGGGGTTTGCCATGGCGATTCTCTCCGCGATCACCTTCTGGGTAGTGCAAATTTCACCAAGTGCAGATGGGTACGAAAACCAGGCTGCCTTTGAAGCCGTTCTCGGCTTTGTGCCACGCATAGTGCTGGCCTCGGTGTGTGGTTATCTCATAGGCCAATTGCTTAATTCCTACGTGCTGATCAAGATCAAAGAGCGAACCAAAGAAAAGCACCTTTGGGCAAGATTGATTGGTTCAACAGTCGTCGGAGAACTTGCCGACACCTTAGTTTTTTGCACCATTGCATTTTATGGCATCATCACCGGCGCTGAGTTCGCAAACTATGTGATTGTTGGCTATGTCTACAAAACACTTCTTGAGGTGGTTTTGCTGCCGATCACTTATCCGGTAATTGCATACATCAAGCGTCGCGAACCCACTTATGAGTTGGACTCCGCCACCTAATCTGGACTGCTACCGCACGATCTGCGGTCTTACTCGCTCGCGATGGCGTCGTGGCTGGTGTTGCGGTTTTTATCTGCCGTGAAGCGCCCCATGAATTCTGCTTTGAATTCAAAGAACTCCCCCGCTGGGATGCTGGCCCGAATGCGATCCATTAACCTCACGATGAAACGCTCGTTATGTATGGTCGTGAGAGTTGCTGAGAGTCGTTCATGTGCTTTAAAAAGATGATGAAGATACGCCCGCGTGTAATTCAGGCAGGTATAGCAATCACACTCATCATCAATCGGTCCAAAATCTCGTTTATACGGCGCATTAGTTATGTGGAAGCGTCCGTCAGGGTGTAGCACCGTTCCATTACGCGCCATTCTTGAAGGAGCAACGCAATCGAAGGTGTCAGCTCCTGCCTCCACTGCGATAAAAAAATCAATCGGATCGCCTATACCAAGCAAATGACGCGGTTTGTTTTCAGGAAGTTCCTCGCATACCCAATTCACAATGGTGCCAAGTGCATCTTTTTCAAGTGCGCCACCAATGCCAAAGCCATCAAAACCTAGGCTTGCCATTTGTCGGGCTGCTAACCGGCGCAGGTCTTCATATTGCGCACCCTGAACCACCCCCCACAATTCTTGATAAGGCCGGTGACTTCGTTCCAGAGTTAAGCGTTCGTGCTCAGTGACGCAGCGTTTCGCCCAAGCGAAGGTACGTTCAAGCGAACGCTCTTGATAATCGCGTGTGTTCATGAGCGTCGTGCACTCATCAAAAGCAAAGATGATGTCTGCGCCAAGCTGATGCTGAACCTGCATGGAAATTTCAGGAGTGAATCGATGCATCGAGCCGTCAATGTGAGATTTGAATGTCACTCCATCATCATCGACATGAGCCATCCGGTCTTTACCTGGGGCTATCACTTCATCCGAACGCACGGTTGTGCTGTCCATCGCCAAAATTTTTTTGAAGCCGACGCCAAGGGACAACACCTGAAAGCCGCCGCTGTCGGTGAAGGTGGGGCCAGACCAATTCATGAACTCACCCAAGCCGCCTGCTTCATCCACAACTTCTGGGCCGGGTTGTAAATACAAGTGATATGCGTTCGATAGCAAAGCTTGTGCACCTAGATCACCCATGGATTCAGGAAGCACTGCTTTGACTGTTGCCAAGGTTCCGACCGGGATGAAGGCCGGTGTCTTGATCTGCCCATGAGGAGTTGAAATTGTGCCAGTGCGCCCTAGGAAAGTGGTTTGGGCATGATCAGCCAAGCGTGCATCGACGGTGAAAGTTTGCTTGGTCACCGCGTCATTTAAGCAAACGGCGCGAACCAGTATTTGCTTGGCCAACATGACGTACCGTGTGCCTTGTGAAACGACTGGTCTTAATGAGCGCAATTGCCCTTGGTTCCAGCCTGATTCCATTCGCGTCCAGTTCAGCTACGAGCCCGCTGACTCCTTATCTTGACCAAAACCTGCAATGGAGTGCATGCGCCTATGGCCAGTGCGCCAGCCTGCGAGTTCCCTTGGATTACACCAACCTTGAGCTCGGGGATATCTCTATCGCAGTGAGTCGCACGGTGCACACAGGCGCCAATTTCCAGGGTTCAATAGTGGTCAACCCCGGTGGACCAGGATCCCCAGGTCTTGATTTTGCTAAGTACGTGGCCAAGGAAATCGCACCAACAGTGGCGAAAGAATTCGACTTCATCGGATTTGATCCACGCGGGGTGGGTAAATCTGCGCCCGTGACGTGCATGACGTCTCAACAAACTACCCAATGGCTCTCCATGGATTCCACGCCTGATACCCCGGCTGAGACTGCAGCAGTGATGAAAGCAGCAGGAAAGATCGGCGAGGGATGTCTGAAATATTCACCACGAATAGCTCCGAAAGTCGGAACGCCCTTTGCAACTCAAGACCTTGATTTGCTGCGCTCGGCTTTGCGCGAAGAGAAACTCAACTGGCTTGGTTTTTCTTACGGCACCTCACTTGGCACTTCCTACATTCAGTCCTTCCCAAATCGTGTTGGTCGATTTGTTCTTGATGGTGCCGTTGATCCGACCCTCAACTCAATGCAACTCTCACTCGGACAATCAAAGGGCTTCCAGCGAGCTTTCCAGAATTACGCGCAACAATGCTTATCGAAGGCTTCTTGCCCAATCGGCACAACTCAAGTTGGAGCCACGTCTCGAGTCAACACCTTGCTTCAGCGTTTAGATACACGTCCGTTGCCCACAAAATTTGGATCGCCACTCACCCAGTCACTGGGCACCAGCGCAATTTTCACAGCGCTGTATGCAACCGACATGTGGGAGCTCCTCACGGAGGCACTGATTTCGGCCTATCGTGGTGACGGTACTGGCTTACTTGAACTTTCGTGGATGGGATCTGATCAAAGTGGCCCCACAACGTTTGGTTCTAATATGCAGTCTGCCTACTACGCCATTAATTGCTGGGATTCACCCGCAACCCCTGGAGTAGTCGGGCTAGCATCTGCTGCAAAGCAATGGGCAAAAACTGCGCCCATCCCTGAAATGGCGAAATCTATGTCATGGGGTAACGCGCCCTGTTCGCTGTGGTTTGCACATGACACCCATGCGCCTGCTGCAGCTTCGAGTACAACAACCGCGCCCATCTTGATCATTGGCACATTATTTGATCCGGCGACTCCATACGCTTGGGCACAGGCCTTACACAGGCAATTAACCACCAGCACCTTGCTCACTTATAGAGGCAATGGTCACACTGCTTTTGGTGGCGGCTCGCGGTGCATTGACATCAGTGTTAATGATTATTTACTGAACGGTCGGATGCCCTCGGCTGACAAAGTCTGTCCCGCGTAAATTTTCCTGATCCGTTTTCTTTCAATGACCATCATGAACTGGGCACCCTAATTTTCTTTGGAACCGTCTTCTGCATCTAAATCTCGAAGGAACGATTCGAACTGCGCAGCAAGTTCGTCACCTGAAGGCATCTGATCCGGCTCCACGAGTGGTGCAATTTGTGTAGCCCCATGGGTTTGATCGTATTGATGTTCCAGAGCGTTGACCACAGTCGTGAATTCGTCATTGCCTTGAAGTTGTTCTGCAATTTCACCTGTAGCCTTCTTCGCCGCAGCGTCGAGCCCATCAGCGGATAGTGCCAATCCAGTGATCATGCTCAGACTGTTTAACAAGGTCTGTGCGCTTTGTGGGTACTGGAATTGAGAAAGGTAATGCGGCACCTGAGCGGTAATGCCCATCGAATCGAAACCTTCTTGAGCAAGATGGAACTCAAGCATGGCGCCCATATGTCCCGGAACTTCGACATCGCCAACCTGTGAATGAAAGCCTTGAACCAATGAAGGATCTGACCCGTGGACCGTGATGCCAAGTGGCCGTGTATGCGGTGCCGGCCAAGGAATTCCTGACACTGCAACCGCGAGCCGTACCCCTATTCGATGGCTAAGCCCACTCACCGACTGCAAAAATCGCATCCACTGGTAATCAGGTTCCGGGCCAGCGAGTAGCAAGAACTTCGTACCCTCAGCATCGATAACTTCGTGTAATTGAATAGTTGGAATATCCACACCAGTGAAGTGATCGACTGAATATGAGAGAATTGGTCGACGGGCACGAAAGTCCATCACTTCGTCAACTTCATACGTGGCTATCAAATGATGCTCACAGGTTTCTAAAATGTGGTCAATCATCATGCGCACCGCGCCACCTGCATCTACGTACCCAGTGAAGGCATGGATCAAAACCGCAGCATCGTTAAATGTAGGCATCTGGTGGATGGCATACATATCTTCCGGCGATCGCACGATTTCTCCTTCGGTGAATTCTTAGTTGATCAGACTATGCGCGTTTTGTCACTCGCCTGATCAGCGACGTCCTCGTGCCGGGATTCTGCTTAAAGAAAACAAGGAACTGTTCAGCTACTTTTCCGCTCGCCCAGAACTGATCGCGTTGCTTTTCATCTAGGCCTAGCGCAAGTTCACAGACTTGCGACCAGGCCAACCCAACTGCCTTCGTCAAAGTTCCTGCGACAGTCGCCGAAATGGCAGATCCCGCAATAGCTCCGCCTGGAATGAACTTCAACAAACCAGTTACCGCATAGCGCCCTGCCATCGTGGCGCCGCCGGTAAGCACAATCGAGCCAGCCACGGACATAGCTCGAGAACGACTTGGCGGCAACCCATAGGCAGCAGTGATGCGAGCAATCATCGTGATTTGGTTTGGAATCAAAAGCGCTGCGTCTGCAAATGGAATCGGGGTCGCTCCCACTCCAACAGCAAATGTGCAGGCTTGTTTAATTATTGCGTCGACGGCTTTTTTTTTACGTCCCAAGTCAATGATTTGCGCTGCCGTGAGTGCTTTCTCTGCAACGAGAGGAACAATCGCAAAAGTTGAGTTGAGTAATGCTTGAAGTCCATATACCGGGGAACTTGAGAATTGATCTTCAAGCGCATTTGTGATTACTGCCGGTCCAGCTACGCCTAGCCCAAGACCATCGATGAAATCGGCGAACTCACGGGCATCGGGATGGATCTGGCCATCTTTTGTTGGTACCTGTGTCAATACGATGATGACCGGCAAATTGAGCTCAATCAACGTATTCACAAAACTCATCTGTGCCTGTTCGAACCTTCGATCCGACCATCGCACTAGATACCAAACGGCATGAATATGTTGCTCCGCGGGTTTTGTGGAATTAAGAGACACAAGTGAGCGCAGGCCTTCAAGAATTTCATCACCTGCTACACCTGTCTCAAATCCTTCGGCGTCATACAGGCCAAGGAAACTGTCTGGGAGCACGTAATGGGTGAGCCCCTTGGTAACCGGCTCTCCAATTCCAGTTTGAGCGACGTCGCTACCGAACATGGCGTTGACCAAAGTCGACTTTCCAACTCCCGTTTTACCCACCACCAGGAGATTGAACATTCCAAGGGCTGCGAATGCTTCAGAGAGGCGTTGCTCAAACATGGATTCCACTTGTGGGCGTGAAAAGTCGGAGACTTCGCCCTTGCCCTTGTCCGCCACAGGACTACCGTACGCGCCCAGCGCTAACTTTCGGGTTACCGTGGCACTTGTGCGCGCATCACATCGACTTCGTTCCCTTCTCGTGATTGCTGTCGTGGTGATTTGTTCGATAGCAGCCGTAACCTGGGCCTTAGACGCTGCGAAGAAGTACGGGTTGATCGGCCCAGTTCAAGTTCCTAGCCAATATCGGGCCTTGGTTCTCAGTGCTGCTGAACGGTGCCCTGCTATCCCCGCTGACATTCTTGCTGCTCAAATTGCAGCCGAGAGCAGTTGGGACCCATTAGCCCAAAGTAGCGCCGGCGCGCAAGGTATCGCCCAGTTCATGCCAGCAGTCTGGGCGCAAGCCGGGATCGATGCCAACGGCGATGGGAAAACTGATATTTGGGATCCGCACGATGCCATTCCCTCTGCGGCCCTATTTAATTGCCACAACCGAAAGCTGGTGAAGTCCGTCAGCGGAAACCGACTCAAGAACACGCTTGCCGCGTACAACGCTGGATATGGAGCAGTCCGCCGCTACGACGGAATTCCGCCTTACCCAGAGACACAAAACTACGTTGAGCGAGTCTTAGAAGATTCAAAAAGTATCAGTTGGTGAACCTACGGCTGCTGCACAGCCTCACCCGCATCAATATCTGCTTGTGCTGATGCAACTAATTGCTTCCAAATGTCATCACTGCTGATATCGGAATCATCCGTTGGGATCCAAGATTTCATCTCACGAGTCAAAACTTCCTTTGCGCGTGCAACTTGTTCAGTCACCACACGACGCTGTGCCCATTTTAGTTCTCGACTTCGTAACGCCGCTTCCATTTTTTCAAGCTGAGGAGCGGTCACCGTGAGGTCATAAATCTCTGAAACAAAACGGGCTATATCTTCGCGATAATCATGTCCTCGGCGCCCGAAGATCCCTGGAATAACTTCCATAGCGTTGATGAGATCTACACCCGTTAACACAAATGTTGTGCCTGGGCGCCACCTGGAAGATTTTGGTACGCCTTGCGGTCGTTCGTCGATGGGGCCGAGCCACCATGGCTGACGCAGCAAGAGATTCGTGCCAAATTTTGGAATTGGATCGTCATAGTGACTCAATAACAGGTGCCGCAGGTTGTTGCGCTGCGCTTCCGGTAGGTCCATGAATTGACCAAAATTATCCAGTTCAATCATCAAACCCTCTGGATCCATCTTTTCTCGATCCAGCCGCCAAGCTTTAGCGAACTCGGTAGCTGATGGTGTGCCCAAGAAGATTGAAGAATGGATGAAATCGCGTTCCATCGCTTCAACGGTGCGATGTTGCCAGATGTCTTGCATCGTAAGAGCGCCAAGGCTCTCACCAAACAATACGAATTTTGGTCGCCTTTCTGGTGGTAGTCCTCGCAAGTATCCAGTGATGCCATACATCACTGCCCGGTTTTGCTCGACTGCAAGCCCCGTGCGATTAAGCGACATTGGTGAAGGCAGTAACGAATATTGAATCGTCGCTATCGCGCTGTCACCTAGAGTGAGGTACTCCAACGCTTCGGCAAGTACGTAGTTGATGTAGCCCGATCCAGTCGGTGATGCAAAACATAAAACTTCGCGCTCGAAGGCGTTCGTGCGAACCAACTCATCGATAAGGAGCTCAACTCGTTCTTCTATGACACTTGATGAATCCAGACCAACGAAAAGTCGGATGGGATCTTGTTTAGCGGGTAAACCCATTACATTTTCGATCTCATCGCGCGTTAACACCATGTTGGTGAAACGACGACCTTCTCGGGAAAGAGTCTCAAATGGAATAAGGCTTTCAGGACCACCAGAGACAAAACGACTCGTCGGTGGGATCTCATACGCGGGCTCAACTGCGGCTCCGCCTTGTTCTACCCGTCGAATCGCGTATTCATAGCCGGCAGTGAGCGCGCCACCAAGAAGGCCTAGCGCTACCAAGTGACCGATGGGGTTTGCAACTTCATCGTAATCCGGAGCAACTCTTAAGAGCGCCTTGGAGACTTGAGAAGCCAAAGCTCTTTCACCGGCTTGTAGTGCAAGAACGCCGGCACCAACACCGATCGCAATGCCAACTGAATTACGGGTTGAAACCTTCGAGATTGTGGTGTCATTATATTTCTGCGCATTTTGATGCACCCGATGAATTTCAAACGCCGATGCCGCAATTCCCGCAGGTAACGCGAATGGGACCCCCATCGCCCAACGCAGTCTTGGGCTCTTCTGTGTGAGCAAATCAAAGGTACCGATGATCGCGCTCAAACCAGCACCGGCTAAAGCAACTTTCGATGATCGTTGAGCAGCTACACGCGCAAGCCCCCTGCGAAGTTGTTCATCTTCATGCGCTGGGAGAAGTCTCGCAATCGTTTCAGTGACACCGGCTACAGCTATGTTTGTTCCAACATTGAAGAGCAATTTCGTTGCACTGGTCGCATTAGAGCGATCAACACCACGAGTACGCATCAAACTGCTACCCAGCGCATCGATGGAACTCTGCGTAGCTGTGACCAGCGAGAGAGTCGTTGCAGAAATAACACCAGTAGCTATCGCCTGATCAAGTGTCTTACGGGGCTGAAGGCCTGGTTCAAAGGATGGGCCCACCGCAGCAGCAGCGGCAAAAAGCGCTACCCGTTCAGCGAGCGTGCGATTTGGACCCAACGCCCCAATAGCTCTGGTCAGGAAACTCATGGGCCAATCTTGCCAGTAGTTCAGGTCAGGTGTTCAAAGTTGTGGGACTTGAACTAGGAACGACCGAGCCTGACGAGGTTGGCGTAGGCGTCGGCGAGATTGATGGTGTCGGACTCGACGGCACCAATGGCAGCCCACCTAGCGCCGATTTGCGCACCCAGCTTGCCCAAGGAATATTCCAAAGTCCACCTGATCCATTGCCAGGCTGAGCTGTCTCACCCAAGGTGTTTGTGTAGATAAATACATCACCCGGGATGGTGTTATCAAAAATCCACTTGGCGTCTATTTCATGCATATTGGTACAACCGTGTGAACCGTTGTAGCGGCCTAGCCGGCTCGTAGCCCAAGGGGCTGCATGCATGAACTCTCCCGAGGGAGTTAATCGGGTATTCCACTTTGCATCGAGGCTGTACTGATCTTCTGGTGCAGTCAAGCCAAGAGCCACACTTGTATATGTCTTTGCCGGTTCCTTCTGATAGTTGATAACTTTCACGCCATTGCGGGTACGCCAGTTAGGCCCCCCAAGGGAAACCTTGAATGCCTTCACTTTTTTATTATCGATATAGACATTCATAACATCTGAAATTCCATCAACGCGACCAACGAGCGCGCGAGCAGTCTTGAAGCTATAGATCGTGCCAAGGGTCGTTCCACCTACGAGGGTCGACCCACCCGAAAGTCCTAGGTTCGTTGAATCCAAATCGGAGGTTATGTTGATGGTGGAACGACCTGGCCACCAGCTTGTGGGTCGATAAATGATTGTTCTTGCATCTTGCCAAGCCCATCGTCCGGGAACGATTTGAGTTTCACCCGTTGCATCCGACGTTGCCGACACGGTGAGATGCCGTTCTACTACTGCCTTATTCGGAATATCTCGACTGAATTTAAGTTCTGGAAGGGTGCCCACTCCTACACGGGTCACCGCAGCATTGACACCCAAATTATTGCTCGCAGCATTGAAAGCAGCCGTCACCGTTACCCGAGATCTCGGTAAATTTGTGATTTTGTCGGTATTTTGAGCCGTCGGAATCTTGGGCACTCCCGACCCATTCACACTGGACTGGCTGGGGCCAGCTGAGTTCACTGAACGAAGCGCAACCACATAACGCAGTCCATTGGTGAGACCACCCACCACGCATAGCCCATCCACCGTGCCACAACTTGACCAAGTGTTTGCACCATTTGTCGTGACCTGTACTTCGGTCACCGGGTAGCTAAAGGTACTCGTAGGCAATACATATGCGATTTGTAGCGAACCACTCGCAGCTGAAGTTACTCCAGCGATATTTGGTGGATCTGGGTATGGAGCCTGTGCCAGAGCAGGTCCGACAATGCCAACCAAGCCAACACAAATGCCAACACAAATGCCAAAAGCGGCACTGAGTCGACGAAGGTGTGGGGAAATCACTGGTTAACTCTAAATCGACTCACCCCCAGAGCCAAACTGGTCGCAATTGAGACGAGAGCCACCCTGTCCAAATCTGGGCAGGCCCCACTCAAGCGACTACTGTTAGTTGGGCGCAGCTAGACCAGGAACGGCGCTTCGCTTACTAGGCATGTGCACCCTTGGGTGCGAGAGGATCGGCAGTGGCCACGGAATCCATGGACCCATTCGGTGCAAACGAATGGCTCGTCGATGAGTTGTACGACTTATATAAGCAGGATAAGAACAAGGTTGATCCGCACTGGTGGGACTTCTTTGCTGACTACTCCCCCTCGGCTGCGTCCCAGATTCAAAGTCGCACGCAAGAAAGTACACAGCTCTCACAATCAGCAGCGCAAGAGACATCAACGCCAATAACTCCAGCGCCTACCCCCGCGGCAGTGGTTCCTAGCTCTGTTTCTGCCTCCAATGTTCACGCGCCGGTCCCCATCGCGACTCCTGCTGCTGCGCCAAAGCCGGCCGATGCCGAAGCAGTCGTTCTTCGGGGGGCTGCTGCTCGCGTTGTCACCAACATGGAGACCAGTCTGACCGTTCCCACCGCAACCAGCGTCCGAGCTATTCCAGCTCGACTCTTGGAAGATAACCGAACCATCATTAACAGCCATCTGGCACGTACTCGCGGTGGCAAAGTTTCATTTACTCACCTCATCGGTTTTGCCATTATTCGCGCGGCAAGCGAAATGCCGGAAATGAATGGCCGCTACACCGAGGTCGATGGCAAGCCTGCACTCGTGTCAACTGATCAAGTCAATCTAGGACTCGCGATTGACTTGAGTAAGCCAGACGGCACCCGCCAACTACTTGTACCAAGCATTAAAAGCGCTCAAGATATGGACTTCGCCCAATTCTTGGCCTCCTACGAAGACACCGTTCGTAAGGCTCGCAATAACAAGTTGACGGTCGACGACTTTGCTGGAACCACGATGTCGCTTACGAACCCTGGTGGCCTAGGCACGAATCTCTCAGTTCCCCGTTTAATGACTGGGCAAGGTTGCATCATTGGCGTTGGTTCTTTGAACTATCCAGCCGAATGGGAAGGTGCATCCGATGAATCCATCGCACGCAATGCAGTTTCTCGAATTCTTACGCTGACCTCAACATATGACCACCGCATCATTCAGGGTGCACAGTCAGGTGAATTCCTTCGTCGCATTCATGAATTGCTTCTTGGCAAGGATAGCTTCTACGACGAAATCTTCCGTTCAATGCGCATTCCTTATGAACCAATTCGTTGGGCGCAGGACATTTCTGCTAACCATGAAACCGATCTCAGTAAAGCAACACGCGTACAAGAAATTATCAATGCCTACCGCGTGCGAGGTCATCTTCTTGCCGATACGGACCCTCTAGAAACTCGTCAACCTGCACATCCCGATCTCGACACGATGGCACACAGCTTGACCCTTTGGGATCTCGATCGCATTTTCCCAACTGGTGGCTTTGGTGGCCAGCAGTTGATGAAGTTCCGCGAGATCTTGAACGTGCTTCGCGACTCATACACCCGCACCATCGGTATCGAATACATGCACATCCAAGAACCAGATCAGCGTAAGTGGATTCAGGATCAGGTAGAAACTGCATTCGTACGTCCAGTGCGTGAAGAGCAATTACGCATCCTGCGCAAGCTGAATGAAGCAGACGCACTTGAATCATTCTTGCAAACAAAGTTCGTCGGTCAAAAGCGTTTCAGCCTTGAAGGTGGCGACTCACTCATTCCGCTGCTCGATGCCATCTTGATTGACGCGGCGCATGATTCGTTGCAAGAAGTAGCGATCGGCATGCCACACCGTGGTCGACTCAATGTGCTCACCAATATCGCTGGTAAGTCTTATGCGCAGATTTTCCGTGAATTTGAAGGTGACTTCGGGCCAGAAATGGTTCAAGGCTCGGGTGATGTGAAGTACCACCTTGGAACCACAGGTGTATTCATTGCGCCAACTGGTGCAACAACAAATGTTTATCTCGCTGCTAACCCTTCGCATCTCGAGGCTGTTAATCCAGTGCTCGAAGGAATCGTGCGCGCCAAGCAGGATCTTCTTCCAAATGAGGATCGTGATCGAATCCTGCCAATCCTGATGCATGGCGATGCTGCATTCGCTGGTCAAGGAGTTGTTTTAGAGACACTTCAGATGTCGCAGATTCAGGGTTACCGTACTGAAGGCACTATCCACATCGTTGTCAACAATCAGGTCGGTTTCACCACGAGCCCGCGCTATAGCAAATCATCGGTTTACTCAACAGACGTAGCGCTCACAATCCAAGCACCGATCTTTCACGTCAACGGAGATGACCCTGAAGCAGTAGTCAGAGTCGCGCAATTGGCCTATGCGTTTCGGATGAAGTTCCACAAGGACGTCGTCATTGACTTGGTTTGCTATCGCCGCAGAGGCCACAACGAAGGTGATGACCCGTCACTCACCCAGCCGTTGATGTACAAGATCATCGACAACAAGCGGTCAGTGCGCAAGCACTACACCGATGCATTGATCGGTCGAGGTGATATCACTTTGGAAGAGGCCGATGAGGCACTCAAGCATTTCCAGGCGCAGCTTGAACGAATCTTCCAAGAGACGAAAGTTTCCCCTGAACAAGCGTTCAGTGATATCGCACAAGATATCGTTGAATCAGGGAGCCGCGAACTAACCCGTCAGCGTCCTGCATACGAAGTTGATACTTCAATCACTCAAGAACAAATCGACATCGTCATCGCCTCACAGCTACACATGCCCCCTGACTTCGCTGTCCATCCCCGCTTGCAACCACAGTTGGCTCGCCGGGAGCAAATGGTTGCCGCAGATGAAATCGATTGGGGCATGGGTGAAGCTTTAGCTTTCGGTTCACTGTTACTCGAGGGGCAAACCATTCGCCTTGCTGGTCAGGACTCTCGCCGCGGCACCTTCGGTCATCGCCATGGTGTCATTGTTGATAGCAATACCGGCTGGCAATACAAGCCACTGAAGCAGTGTTACCGCGATGGAGCAAAACTGTCGATCTATGACTCGTTACTCAGTGAATACGCAGCAATGGGCTTCGAATACGGCTACTCCGTTGCGCGTCCCGATGCTTTGGTGATGTGGGAAGCGCAATTTGGCGACTTTGCCAACGGTGCTCAAACTGTCATTGACGAGTACATCGCTTCGGGTGAGCAAAAATGGGGCCAGCGATCAGCTGTGACCCTCCTGTTGCCACACGGCTACGAAGGACAAGGACCCGATCACTCATCGGCTCGCATTGAGCGTTTTCTCCAACTGTGCGCTCAAGACAACATGACGGTGGCCACACCTTCGACCCCAGCTTCCTACTTCCACTTATTGCGTTGGAAGGTGTACGGAACACTCACACGTCCACTCGTGGTGTTCACCCCAAAGTCTTTGCTGCGCTCAAAAGCAGCGGCATCAAGCAAGGCTGACTTTACGTCGGGAACGTTCCGAGCCGTGATAGCAGATGAGACTGTTAACCGTGCCGACGTCAAGACTGTGCTGCTCTGCAGCGGGAAGGTCTACTACGACCTTGTTGCACATCGTGAAAAGACTGGGGTCAAGGATGTGGCCATCGTACGAATGGAACGCCTCTATCCGATCGCCACAAAGACCTTGCCACTTGCTTTGCAAGGCATGGAAAATGCCGAGTTGCGGTGGGTTCAAGAAGAACCTGCAAACCAGGGAGCTTGGAGTTTTATGGCGATGAACTTGCCTGAAATTCTCAAACGGCCAATCAAGGGCGTCACTCGTGCTGCGTCATCAGCTCCAGCAGTGGGAACTCATGCTCGACATGAAGACGAACAACGCGCCTTGGTTGAACAGGCATTCGAACCGCGGAGTTAATGGATGTATTTCACTGATCGCGGAATCGAAGAACTTGAACGACGCCGCGGAGAAGAAGAGATGAGCATCGACTGGCTCGCACAACGTCTGCGTGAATTCGTTGATCTCAACCCAGAGTTCGAAACCCCAATTGAGCGATTGGCGACTTGGCTGGCGCGCGTCGACGAAGACGAAGACGACTAGCTCAGCGTCATCACAATTTTGCCGCGCAATTCGCCAGAGTTCATCGCAGCGAAGGCTTCAGGTGCGGAGGTGATCGGAATGACCCGATCAATAACGGGGCGTGCACCCGACGTGATGAGAAGGTCTAGAAGGCCACGAAATTCATCGGCTGTGCCCATCGTGGATCCTTCAATATTGAGCTGAAGGAAAAAGACCCGGTTGAGGTCTGCATTGGCAGCACCACCAGAGGTCGCACCGCACGTAACGATCGTTCCACCGGGACGAAGTGCCCGAAGAGAATGCGACCAGGTTGCTTCGCCCACAGAATCAATCACTGCATCAACCTTGCCCGGAAGGCGCGCGCCACTCTCAAAGACCTCGTCAGCACCAAGAGCCTTCGCCCACTCACGCTTTGCTTCGTCGCGCGATGTCGCCCAAACACGTAGCCCAAGCGCTTTCGCCAACACGATGGCCGCGGAGGCAACGCCACCGGCTGCGCCCTGCACTAAGACAAGATCTCCAGCTTGAGCGCCGGACTTAGTGACCAGCATGCGGTAAGCCGTGAGCCAAGCTGTTGGTAGGCAGGCAGCTTCTTCAAAACTGAGCGCGGCCGGCTTCTCAATCAAGTTTCGCGAGGGAACCCGAACCTGTGCTGCCATCGCGCCTGAGTACACCTCGCTGAGAAGTGAACGCTTGGGATCCAAGGTCTCATCGCCCCGACCCTTGCTGGGGTCACCGATCACACCGTGCACGATGACTTCGCGGCCATCATCAGTGATTCCAGCGGCATCAGTACCCAGAATCATCGGCGCTTGGTCAGCCGTCAACGCCTGGCCTCGAAGCGCCCACAGGTCGTGGTGATTCAGGCTCACGGCTTTAACATTTACCGTGACCCAGTCCTGCGGCGTCGGCAATGGCTCAATTTCACCAAGCGAAAGTACGGACAATGGATCGTCGGCATTGATGCCGGATGCATAGACAGCGAACATGATGTGAGCCTAGCTGTGCCAAGGGTGGCGCACCGGTGTTACGACTATGACTTACGGAACATCGGACGGAACCTGAAAAGAAGCCGTCCAACGATTTTCCCTGGATGCACTGGTCCAAAGGAGCGACTATCGATACTCGCGTGCGGGTTATCGCCCAACATCCACCAAGAACCCGCGACCTCGTGATCAACCCGTTTAACTGCTAGGAGGTCAATGCGGTCTGGCTCCCAAAACGCCACTATCTGCCCAGGCTTGACCTCCTGGGTCTTATGCACGAGCCACCAGTCCCCTGATTTCAAGGTTGGTTCCATCGAGTTACCTGCCACCGCCACAGACGTGATTGCCCACACCACACCATCCTTGCGTATCCCTGAGGCGAGGTCCGGACTAGGCTTGACTCAAATCTCCAGCGAAAGGGATGCTTCATGTTGACTCGTTTGTTTACCCCTCGTCACGTGGCTTACGCACACTGCGATTTGCCATGCGGTATTTACGACCCATCCCAAGCTCGACTCGAAGCTGAGTCGGTTAAGGCTTGTATGCAGAAGTACCACGGCTCAGAGGATTCTGATTTCAAGGCTCGCGCTGTCTCCATCAAAGAAACACGATCCACGATGGTCAAGGAGCACCTCTGGGTGCTCTGGACTGACTACTTCAAAGCTCCTCACTTCGAGAAGTACCCGCAGCTCAACGACTTGTTCAACCAGGCAACCAAGCTCGCTGGTGCCGGTGGCACTAAAGGCACTGTCGATGTTGCTGTTGCCGATCAATTGCTTGCAAAGATTGATGAAATCGCAGTGATCTTCTGGGAGACCAAAGCTGTGTAACTCATTCATAAAAAACACCCGCAGCGCTTCAGCGTTGCGGGTGTTTTTTATCGCGACACCCGCACACTCAACGGCTACCCGCGCCAAGATATGTCTAGTGTGGCTAAGGAACAGTGACCGAGGGGGATTTCGTGACCGTTGCGCTTCATTTACCTGCCGAGCCGGGCTACGCAGTGCTCGCTCGCACTATGGCTGCTTCAGTTGCTGCGCGATGTGATTTAGCCTACGACCGAGTCGAAGATGTTCGTCTGGCAATCGATGAAGCCTTCAATCAGGTCGTACTAAACGCCCCTGCTGATGCTGAAGTTGTTTGCACGTTTATCGAAGAAGTTGGTGCTTTAGAATTCATGGTGCAGAGCCGCACTCTTCTCGAGGATGCCCTGCCCACCAATACTTTTAGCTGGACAGTCTTGTCGGCACTTGCAGATGAACTTCATACCTCAAATATCGATGGAGTGCTCACTGTGGTGGCAAGGGTTCAAGAGCAAAATAACGAGGCCGCGTAACAGCAGACTCAGGTGAGTACCCAAGAAAGAGACCAGGAAATCGCAGCGCACATCGGGCTTGTGCACCACGTTGCTCGACACTACCGCTCCCATGCGGAATTTGAAGATCTCCTCCAGGCCGGGATGGAAGGTCTAATTTTTGCTGTCGACCACTTTGATTCCGAACTTGGTAACGAATTCAGCACTTATGCCGTGCCATGTATTCGGGGTTCGATTCAACATCACCTGCGAGATCGAACATCAAGTATTCGAATACCTGGACGGCTTCAAGAACTGGCTCTCAAAGTATCTCGCGCAATTGACGAGCTAACCCAAACGCATTCCACTGCGCCAACTATTGCCACAATCGCAGGGCACCTAGATATCAGCATCGAAAGCGTGTTAGCGGCGCTTGAGGTCAATCAAACTCGCTCGATGATGAGTACCGATGACGAAAGGATTCGACTTGTAGAAAGCACTTTGGAAGATTCAAATCTTGAAGAATTCGAAAGCCGAGAGTCGGTCCTACAAGCCTTGCGCGCACTTCCAAAACTTGAACAGAAGGTCGTTCTTTTTCGCTTTTATGAGAATCTCACGCAAACTCAGATAGCGAAGGAACTCAATATTTCGCAGATGCAAGTTTCCCGAATTCTTGCAAGATCACTCACCACTCTGCGGGGCTCCCTTAGTTCACTCTGAATCTGGTGAGTTGTACGCCTGCGATGAGTCGCGAAGTACTTGCGGACTAAAAGTAACGATCAAGCCAAGAACAGCCGGAATGAGAAAAACTAAACGAACGCCAATCTGGGTATCTGACCAGATGCCAATTGCCAAGCCAAGCAGTTGAGCAAGAACAAATGGTGAGCGCGCCCAGCGCTGCAACGAATACCACCCTTTTGCTACAACCAGCAGCCCTAGGCCAAAGGCCAAAAAGATGATGACCTCCAGGACGATCGCTGATGAATCATCGCCCTTTGCGCCATAGCTCGATCCGGTCGCTGAATTCACCACTGCGACGACACCGGTCACAAGAAGCGCCAGGCCCTCTACCCCAGAAAGGAGGGTTAAGACCAGATACGGGCGAGGAATAGTCACAGGTCAACTCTACGGATCGTGATTTAACTGAGCACTATCGCTAGGGTGCCAATGTGCGCGGACTTCTTATTGTCAATCCACAGGCGACAACTACCTCGCAGCGTCTCACCGACCTCGTGATGCATGCCTTCGCTGACGCGCTGGATCTGGAAGTAGTCACGACCTCTCATCGCGGTCATGGCATTGAACTCGGCCGGCAGGCTATTGCTCAGGATTTGGATGTAGTCATCACTGTAGGTGGCGATGGAATCATCAATGAAGTGGTCAACGGCTTACTTTCACAAGGTCCTGGCCCTCGCACCCAACTAGCCACGCTGCCTGGCGGTAGTGCCAACGTCTTCGCCCGGGCTCTTGGCCTGCCAAATGGGATTGTTGAAGCTGGGGCTCACCTCTTGGAGGGCATCAAGCAAGGCCGCATCCGAACCATCGGTTTGGGTCGCGCCGACGATCGATGGTTCACGGTTAATGCTGGCGTTGGGCTTGATGCTGAAGTCATTGCTGCCATGGAACATAAGCGCCGCCATGGGCGAAAGGCTTCACCTACCCGCTACATCGCCACGACGGCATCCACGATGCTTAAAGCCGCTCGCAATCGTGTTCCACAACTCAGCGTCACTCGGGGTGAGGATGTCTTGGAAGAGTTGTATTTCGCTCTCGTTCAGAATACGAGCCCTTGGACCTATCTTGGAAACTGGCCTATTCAACTTTGCCCGGATGCTGATTTTAATGTGGGGCTAGACCTTTTTGGGATGCATAAAGTCAGCGTGCCAAAAGCATTGCAAAGTACTCGCCACTTCTTAGCTCAGCGTCGGGCCAGCGCTCTTGCCCATGCTGTTACTTGGCATGATCAGGGCGAATTCACAATAAATTGTGCGAAACCTATGGCCTTCCAGATTGACGGCGAGGGTATGGGCGAAATCAGTCAGGTAACCTTTCGTTCCGAGCCCGCGGCACTCACCGTGATCGTCTAATTCGCATACAAAATACGACAAATACCGCTTCTGTGACCAAACTGACAACACATAACGTCTGATTTTCGGTCGTGTCTCTTGCATCAGCCCCCCTCACATGTAACCCTTTACTTCCCGCTGCTTCACGGAACTGGCCCACTTCCTTCGAAGACGATCAGGAGACCCCTAGATCGCCTTCACTTTGATGGCCGGCACAAGTGAAAGCATTCACGAGCACTGGTAACCCTGGTGCCTTTTACGATGGAGTTGACCTAGCATGGACTGGCGACACGAGTCTGCTTGCCGTGACGAAGATCCAGAACTCTTCTTCCCTATTGGTAACACCGGCCCTGCATTGGTTCAAATCGAAGAAGCTAAGGCTGTGTGCCGTCGCTGCCCCGTGGTTGACGAATGTCTTCGTTGGGCCTTAGAAACGGGGCAAGATGCCGGCGTTTGGGGCGGTCTAAGCGAGGACGAACGCCGAGCTCTTAAACGTCGCAATGCCCGCTTGCGCGCTCGAGGCAGTCTCTAATCCACACTGAGTTACACATTCTCGTGAGATTTCCTACCTGAAATTGGCGCAGTAATTGATACTGCTGTTCCATCTTGAACTGCAATCGACACGGTTCCCTGTAATTCACCTAAAACCAGTGAGTGCACAATTTGGAGGCCAAGCCCTCCAGAGTCCGCAGGATTTTCGCGAACCTCTTGGGGTATGCCCTGCCCGTTATCACGGACACAGATCACTACCGAGGAATCAGCTCGAGTGATGTCAACCCCAATGACCCCAGCGCTAGCGTGCTCAACCGCATTTTGTAAAAGTTCAGAAACACACATAGCTAGCGGGGTAGCAATTTCGGCACTCAGCATCCCCGCCGACCCCGAGCGTTCAATAGTTTGCGTTTCGGTGCCACCCAACGCGGGAGCCAAATCTCTCACCAACGCAATAATTCGATCAATGACATCGTCGAATTCCAGCATCTCGTCAACCTGACGGGACAAAGTTTCATGCACCACTGCAATTGCTGCAACGCGAAGTTCGGCCTCGCCAAGTGCTAAACGAGCTTCATCACTTTGCGAACGGCGGGCTTGCATCCGCAACAGTGCAGCTACCGTTTGCAAATTATTCTTAACCCGGTGATGGATCTCGCGAATCGTCGCATCGGCTGACATCAAAGCCCGCTCACGTCCACGCACATCAGTAACATCCCTCAAAAGCACCAAAGCGCCATTGGCATGGCCAGGGGCAATCAACGGAATGCCGTAAATCAGGGCCACCGCGTGGGAGTTTTCCACCTCCGTCTGCCCAGCCGCTCGGCCACCGGCAACGAGCGCCAGATTTTGATCCATCGGTCCATGTCGGTGTGAAAGCCGCACAAGAAGTGGCCCAAGATCCGCACCTACGAGATCCGTCGCAAGCCCCAACCGACGCAGCACACTCATTGCGTTGGGGCTGGCGTAGGTGACTTTTCCATCAGGGCTTAACCGCACCAGCCCGTCTCCCACTCTCGGCGCATCACTGCTTTCGCCGACATACGCTGGAGGAGGGAAATCGCCTGAAACCAACATGTGCAAAAGCTCGTCTGCAATTTCAAGATAAGCCGCTTCGAGCTGTCCAGTGACTCGAGATGTCGGTGAAGATGAGCGAACCACCACACCAATCACCCGCCCCTGCGAATCTGGCTCTGATCGAATAGGAAACGCATTTCCTATCGCTCGACCAAAATGCAGCGCTTGATCAACCTCGGGTAACCGCCCACGCGGCACGAACCGTCCGACTAAATCTTCTTCAACAGTGGTTGATGCAGTGGTTGGCCGCACAAGTGCTACCGCGACCGCTCCGCCGTCGTTCCAGGTGGGCAACCACAGCACTAAATCACTCAGCGAAAGATCCGCGATTATGCCCCAGGCCTCGACCACGCGATGTAACCGTGAAATTTCATCAGGTTGCAGATCTGTACGTTCTTGAGCCAAGGCGGCGACTGTTCCCACGAGTGGCAGGGTACGCCGGTTGCGCCCAACTTCGACGCAAGCGCGGCGGGCTATTCGTCAGAGATCGTCTGCTGAATCTGAGTAAAAATCCTTGTATACAAGCCCTCGGGGGTCTGAACCGTCTCCCGAGATTGACGAATCCTGGTGCGAATAATGATTTCAGCAGAAAATGCATCGGCACAGGGTGGGCACTCTTCTAGATGATGCACAACCTCATGAGCACTTTCTGGCTCAAGCTCATCATCCAAATAGATCCACATCCAAGAATGGATCTGGACGCAAGCAACAGCGTGCGGGTGTCCACAACTCATGCCGTCACCTCCGAAGGGATAAATCCGCGCTCAGTTGCATATTCACGCAGCAGCTCTCGTAATTGTTTGCGGCCACGGCTTAAGCGGGACATCACCGTTCCTACTGGGGTGTCCATGATTTCTGCCGCTTCTTTATAAGAAAAGCCTTCAATATCAACCAGATACACAGCCATGCGGAAGTCGTCCGGCAATGCTGCCAAGGCATCGACTATCTCACCGTCGGCGAGCTTGGCCATGGCTTCAGCCTCGGCCGATCGCATGCCAAGATTTTCGCCAGCTTCATTGAGCTGACTATCAGTGAGTTCATCCGCGCTTGTTTGTAACGGTGCGCGTTGCTTTTTGCGATATTGATTGATGTACGTGTTGGTCAGAATGCGAAATAGCCAAGCCTTGAGATTCGTGCCCTCAGTAAATGATCCAAATGCTGCAAATGCCTTCAACAGTGCTTCTTGAACAAGATCTTCGGCATCAGTTGGATTTCGAGTCATCCGTAAAGCGCCGCCATAAAGCGACTGCAGGAATGGGGCCACATCACGCTCAAAGCGTGCTGCTGCGTCTTGCTTGATTTCCGTGGACATCGCTGCTGAGCCTACGGCACTGGGTTCTAGTCCGATAGAACTCATGGTGGCGATCACCTATGTCAGAACGCTGCGGACCACCTTGATATTCCCTCGGAGATCGGCATGTGTCTTGCCACTTGACACTTGCCATAGTCCATTGGCCATTGGCCTGCGCTACCTAGCCTCAAGGGGCTGCCTCAGTTCAGGACCACTATTGCGTGCGTTATTGACCGCAGTGCTCACAGGATAAGCAACTAATGGCACTAAGCCCGGATCAAGGAGCGGTTCTATGTCAATTTTTACGGTGGAATCAAGCCACCAGGTTTGATGTGTGTGCGGAACCATTACAGGCATTCGATCATGGATCTGAATCAGATCTTCAGTAGCCTGTTTAGTGAGCACACAACAGGTCAGCAGCCAGGAATCATCAGGCGAGCGCCACCATTCATAAAGTCCGGCCATCGCTAACGTCGCCCTATCTGCCGAGTGGATATAAAACGGCAATTTGGCAGGACGACCAGAGTTGGTCACCTCAGTTGAGGTGTACCACTCGTAGTAGCCATCAGCGGGAACGAGACACCGTTGAGAGGCAAATGCCTTCCTAAATGAGGGCTTGCTGGCCACAGTTTCAGATCGGGCGTTCGTCATTTTCGCCCCGATCCCTGGGTCCTTGGCCCACGATGGGACCAACCCCCATTTAGCAACCTCAAGGCTGCGCTCAGGCGGCTCACCTGCGTGACGCTTATCCACCACGATGTACACCGAGGTACTAGGAGCAACGTTGAAGTTCGGCGACAGATATTGCTCAGGTGGCGCCGCCACCTGAAATTCGGCCACCAGAGCCGCTGGATCCTGCGCTGCCACATATCGCCCACACATGAGCACTACCCTTGCCTTGATGACCCCTTCAATGCAACCGAGTTGGGCTGCCCCGCGCGCCTTAGCACCGCTACGCGCCACCGTCCGAATCCCCGGCTCCAAGTCAGCCACCAACCGAGCATTGATCTTGGCCGCACTCAGTGAAGGTCCCAGCACAATCCACCAAGCCCTTGACGCCCGCGATACCCGTCTCATGGTCGCTGCCCTTACCGGCCTTGGCACCGAGATCTCAGTGAGCGAACCAACAACTGTGGGAAATATCGATATTCAGGTACGCCCCACACCATTCACTGGCCCTGCCACTATTCATGTCGGCTTAGCCGGAACAGTCATGCGATTTGTTCCACCTGTTGCAGCCCTTGCCACCGGCGAAATTTCATTCGATGGCGATGAGGGTGCGCGAGTTCGCCCGATGGCAACAACACTAAACTCATTGCGCTCACTTGGCGTATCCGTCATTGGTGAAAACACGTTGCCATTCACTGTGTGTGGCATTGGCGCGGTCACCGGTGGAGAAGTGATCATCGATGCCTCCGCTTCAAGTCAATTTGTTTCAGCACTTCTCTTAACTGCGGCGAGATTTGATGAAGGCCTTACCATTCGCCATGAAGGCCCGCCCGTGCCGAGCCAACCGCACATCAATATGACAATTCAGATGCTTGCTGAACATGGTGTGCATGTTGACACACCAGATGCTTCAACTTGGCACATCGCCCATCAGCGCATTGCGCCATTTGACCGAATTATTGAACCCGACCTATCGAATGCAGCTCCATTTCTTGCTGCAGCGATGGTGACCGGCGGAGAAGTGACGATTCCGGATTGGCCAGTGCACACCACTCAGGCAGGAGACTCTTTGCGCGATCTCCTGGCTGCAATGGGAGCAGTTATTTCACACGATGGCCAAGCATTATCTGTTGCCATGCATGGGGAAATTCGTGGCATCGATGCCGACCTACGCGACGTAGGCGAACTCACTCCTACCCTTGCCGCAATCGCAGCCTTAGCCACAACGCAATCTCGCTTTCGCGGAATCGCACACCTACGCGGCCATGAAACCGATCGACTCGCAGCTCTCGTGCATGAAATAAGAAACCTTGGAGGTGATGCGACTGAAACCGAGGATGGCATTCATATCCGTCCCGGAGTTCTGCATGCCGGACATTTCAAAACATACAACGATCATCGTATGGCAACTGCAGGCGCGGTTATCGGTCTGCGCGTCTCCGGCGTTGAAGTTGAGAATATCGACACCACTGAAAAAACTCTTCCCGGTTTCGCTGCACGATGGGAAGCATTAGTTTCTGGATCGCCTACTCCGTGACCAGCAAGAAAACTCACGAGCGCTGGGATGAAGACGACGTACGCATTCGCCCAGGCAAAACCAAATCACGCCCTCGCACAAAAGAACGCCCTGCTCACTCCGATGCCGAATCCGGAATGGTTATCGCTGTTGACCGAGGACGATTCACCGTTGCCCTGAATTCAGATACCGACGAGGTCGCGATGGGTAAACAGATTTACTCAATCAAAGCCCGAGAACTAGGCCGCAAGGGGATCGTTGTTGGAGATCTCGTAGATCTCATCGGCTCGGATACTTCTGGCACCGATGATCTTGCTCGAATTGTTCGCCGACAAGAAAGAACTTCTACGCTTCGCCGAACTGCTGACGATGTTGACCCTGTCGAGCGCATCGTGGTGTCGAATGCGAATCAACTAGCCATCGTCACCGCAACCGCCGATCCGGAACCATCATTTGGGCTTATTGATCGAGCTTTGGTCGCCGCCTTCGATGAAGGCATTCAGCCCATGCTCATCATCACTAAAACAGACCTTGCAAGCTCCGACGCGTTGCTTGCGATGTACGGACCACTTGACCTACCGGTATTCACGATTCATAACCGAGTGCCACCTGCTGATTTGCTTGTTGCACTGAAAAATCAGATCACCGTAGTTCTCGGCCATTCAGGTGTTGGTAAATCCACACTGGTGAACGCCATCGTCCCCGGTTCTATTCGTAGCACTGGCCATGTCAATGTCGTTACAGGTAAGGGCCGCCACACATCTACGAGTGCAGTAGCTCTTGCCCTCACGGACGGTGGATGGATCATCGATACGCCAGGCATTCGTTCCTTTGGCCTTGCGCATGTTCGCGCTGATCAGATGATTCATGCATTCCCTGAGCTAGAACCAGGAATTGAACACTGCCCACGTTCGTGTTCGCATAATGAACCTGAGTGCGGACTCAATGAATGGATCCAAACTCAACCTGAACAAATCCGCGATCGGTTGTTGTCATTGCGGCGCTTACTTGCGCAACCAACGCAAGTCAGATCAGAAGATGGATTCCCGACGGAACAACCACCGACCTAGCACACTTAGCGAATGAGCGAAGCCCAGACAGCTTCGGCACCACTATGCCCGGCTGCTAAGACGTACAACGTTGCAATAAGAGCAAGGGCCACAACTCCAACCCCCGCGAACCGAAGCCAAAGCGGTCGGGCGCGATTTGATGGAATACCGCGATCTACGAACCAAAATCCGATTACGGCTAATCCGAATAATCCTACCCAGAGTGGCACCTGTGAGCCCCAGTGCAAATGATCAGCACTCACTGGCTTCACCCGAGCTAATTGTTCGCCTGCCTCCTTGGCAAGGACCGCACTGCCAATACTCACAAAAGCTCCCAAGGCCACGAGCGGCCCAAAACGACGAGAGAACTTAGGAAGGATGGCCATCACAATCGCGCCTAGAGCAGTCAGCGGCACCAAAACAACCACAACATGCACGATGAGCGGGTGAACCGGAATTCCGCTGATGGTGACAAGTTGCGACATAGTTACCTAGTCTACGCCGGCTTCCGATCCAAGGACTAGATTCTATTCTGTGTCCAAATCATTGAGCGCTGACCTGACTTCATTAGCTGCTGACCTCGAACTCGCCTTAGCAATGGCCGACCACGCTGACCTAGTCACGATGAAGACTTTTCAGTCCAGTTCATTACGCATTGAAACCAAGCCCGACCTTACGCCCGTAACAGAAGCAGATCAGTCGGCAGAAAAACTCCTGCGCGAAGTTCTGATGCAAGAGCGTCCACTTGATGACATTCTCGGTGAAGAATTCGGTGCATCTGCAATCACGAGTAATCGTCGCTGGATCTTGGATCCGATTGATGGAACAAAAAACTACGTTCGCGGTGTACCGGTTTGGTCTACCTTGATTGCACTAACCATTAACGGTGTGCCGGTGCTCGGCGTGGTATCCGCCCCCGCTTTGAGCCGACGATGGTGGGCCGCAAAAAATTCTGGAGCTTGGACACGAGCACTGGGAACTGAGCCTAAGCGCATACAGGTGAGCGGCATTACTGAAATAAGCGACGCTTCATTCTCATATTCAGATGCGATCGGCTGGCCCAAGAATGATGCACTTTCTTCGCTCAACTCATCAACTTGGCGCCAACGCGCTTACGGTGATTTCTGGTCACACATGCTCGTTGCTGAAGGTGCCGTTGATATTTCCGCAGAGCCAGAACTCGGTGCCTGGGACATAGCTGCGCTGATTCCTATCATCGAAGAGGCTGGCGGCAAAGCCACTGCTTTTGACGGGAGTCCCGCCCTACAGGGTGGTTCACTTGTTGTGACAAACGGATTGCTGCACGATCGCGTGATTCACCAACTAGAAGCCTGAATCGCTCGGGAAGCTTTCACCCGATACGAGTTTTCACTTGCAGGTGGAGCCCGCCAATCGGCCGCATAGTCACACTCGGATTAACGTCAGGAATCACGTTGCTGTCGGGGTAGCTCAGGGTGAAACGCGATGCCAATCGAGCCACTACAGCGATTGCTTCGGCATAAGCAAAATCCCTGCCTATGCAAAGACGTAAGCCATTGCCAAACGGAATGAATGCATGGCGAGTGACACTCCCGTCAAGAAATCGACTCGGAATATAAGAGTTTGGCTCGCTCCAGAAGTCTGGGTGGCGGTGAACAAGCCATGGACTCATGATGATGAGGGCTCCTGCTGGGATATGAGCACCTACAAGTTCATCTTCTGAAAGCGCCTTACGTGTGATGAGCCAAGCCGGTGGATACAAGCGCAGGGCTTCGTCGATGCAAGCTCGAGTGAATGGAAGTTCACTTAACTGATCCAATCTGAGATCAGCTGGGGAAACCACAGCATTGACTTCGCTGTGCAGCTGATCTTGAATCTTCGGATGGGCAGCAAGCAAAGCCCAACTCCATGTGAGAGCTGCGGCAACTGTCTCGTGGCCAGCCACAATGAATGTCACGATTTCATCGCGTATCTCCCGCTCTGTCAGCGGTTGCCCACCCAGGTTTCGTGCAGCAATAAGTAGATCTAACACATCCGGTGTTGATGAAGGCTGGCCGGCGCGGCGCAAGGCGACAATCCTTGAAACTGCCGTATCAAGGGTTGCATTGGCACGCTTTAATCGCCGATTCGCTGGAGTAGGCATCCATACAGGAGGAGTGATTGGTACACGAGCTCGGGCGACCACGACCTCGAGCGCGTCTAAGGTTGCACTCGTGAGGTCTGCCGCATCACCAGACAGATCCTCGGTGAATAAGGCGTGGCCAACGGTCTCTAATGCCACCCTCAGCATCGCTTGTTCGATATCAACTAAAGCACCATCTGGAAGTTCACTCCATTGCGCCATCAACCGACGCGTTCCAATGTCAACCTGCCGAACAAGCGGTTCAAGTTGGCGCGGATGAAATGCCGGTTGCAACATCAACCGATGTTCTTTCCAGGGTGAATCCAAAGCAGTAAGCAGGCCACCACCTGTTACAAGCGACAAAGCTCTGTATTGGATGGTTTCTTTACTGTATTCACGAGGGCGATCCACAAGCACGCGCTTGACCGCATCGGGATGAGACACGAGATAACTCGGAGGCCGAGGAATGGGGAATTGCGCGATATCTCCAAAGGTCTGCCAAATGCGATTGAGATACTCCAAAGGATCGCGACGGATTGCTGCGAAGGCTGGCAACATTTCGCGCCCAGATGGCCCGGGAGCCGTTGCTGGGGTGCCCATGTATTTACGGTCAGGAACTACCAGTTCCGGCACATCACACCTTTACTGGAGCGTGCGCTGGCCCATACAGAGTTGATCGCTCCTGCAGAATTCGACCAATTGGATTCGTGATCTCTGCAAACTCTTCAACAGTGATGCCTTGGCCATGTGTTGCGCCAGCCGCCCGCGAAATATTTTCATCCATCAACGTGCCACCAAGGTCATTGACGCCAGCACGCAACAGTTGCTGCGCGCCACTGGTGCCGAGTTTGACCCAAGATGCCTGAATATTATGGATAGAACCGTGATACGCGATTCTGCCAACCGAGTGCATCAACACGGTTTCGCGCCACGTTGGTCCGCGACGAGCACCCTTCTTCAAATAAATTGGTGCGGCCATGTGCACGAACGGAAGCGGCACAAACTCAGTAAAGCCACCTGTGTGCGCCTGAAGTTCGCGCGTGCGAATCAGATGTCTAGCCCAATGAACTGGTCGCTCAATAGTGCCGAACATTATTGTTACGTTGGATTTCAAGCCGACTTCGTGTGCAGTTTCGTGCACTTCAAGCCACTGCTCTGTATTGACTTTGTCAGCGCATATAACTTTTCTGATTTCATCATCAAGAATTTCGGCGGCGGTTCCGGGAAGTGAGCGAAGACCACTGTCGCGCAGGTTAATAAGGAATTCACGAAGTGGGATTCCGAGTCGACGCGCGCCCTCCCAGACTTCGAGAGCAGAGAAGGCATGAATATGGATACTAGGTGCCGCATCACGCACCTCTCGCAAGATATCCAGGTATGTCTGTCCATTGAAATCAGGATGAATTCCACCTTGTAGACATACCTCTGTTGCACCGAGTTCGAGAGCCTCGACTGCGCGATCGGCAACGTCAGATCCTGTGAGCAAATACGGTTCACCACGAAGGTTCAACGTAGCTGGGCCTTTGGAGAACGCACAAAACTTGCACTTGAATGTGCAGACATTGGTGTAGTTGATGTTGCGATTTCTCACGAAGGTAACAACATCACCATTGACCGCTTCACGAAGTTCATCTGCAAGAGCTGCCACCGCGAGAACCTCAGAACCTCGCGCAGAGAACAAGGAAACCAACTGGGCTTCGTCAGGAATCTGGCCTTGCCTGACTCCTTGTAGTACCTCACCGACAGCGCCGCTTACTTCAGCGGCTGCAGCACCACCGATGAGAATCTCTGGAGTCTGATCTGATCCCGAATACCATGAAGTCGAGCGTCGACCAATCTGAATAACCTCGGGTCCGGTGCCCACATTCTTTGCTTGCTCATAGCGTTCAGGAAAAAACGCACCAGCATCGTCACGGGCAAGACCTTCAGAATCGCTTCTGTCCATCACTGCAAAATGCAGGACCGGGTCGATCCACACATCTGCTTGCAAAACAAACTCAGGGTGAATTGTTAATCGTGGAACGAGCGCCTGACCTCTTGCCTCAGTTATCTCGCGTAAATCTGCAATATGCGGCCAAGGGCGTTCAGGGTTTACATGATCGGCCGTAATTGGTGAGATTCCACCAAAATCGTCGATGCCTGCATTCAGTAGTGAGCCAGCATCGTCTACCAGGTTTGGCGGTGCCTGTACATGCACATCAGCAGGCAAGATCGCTCGTGCAAGTGCAATCGCGTCGAGGTGGTCTTCTTCGCTACATGCCGGGGTCAGACGCATCACGGTGTCAGCCTTAGGCATGAAATTTTGAACGATGACCTCTTGAACGTGTCCGTGCCGTGCATGTGACGCAGCTATAGCTTCCAACGCTTCGATTCGGTCTTCTCGACTCTCGCCGATACCCACAAGAATCCCGGTGGTGAAGGGAATCTTCAGTTCGCCGGCAGCCTCCAGCGTGGCCAATCGACGCTCAGGGGTTTTATCAGGGGCGCCACGATGTGCTGGCAAATCAGCTCGAAGGGTCTCAATCATCATTCCTTGACTTGGCGCTACCGCACGCAGGCGTAGGAGTTCTTCTTTCGAGATCGCGCCGGCATTGGCATGCGGCAGTAGACCCGTTTCGTCGAGAACGGCTTGGCAGGCCGCCACAAGGTAGTCGACCGTTGAGGTGTAGCCGTGGGCATCAAGCCACTCGCGGGCCACCGGGTATCGATCTTCAGGAGCTTCACCAAGTGTGAACAGGGCCTCGTGACATCCCACTTCAGCACCCGCTTTAGCGATCTCGACAACTTCTTCGAGGGTCAAATACGGGGCTACGTGGGCTGGCGACTGGGCGAAGGTGCAGTATCCACAGCGATCGCGGCACAGCGTTGTGAGTGGAATAAAGACTTTTGGGGAATAGGTGACGCGCCTGCGAGCAACTTTGCTACTCACCATCGCCTCCACTGTGATGACATCTGAACTTATGACAATACAGGTGTCATGTTTTTCTCAGTGCGAACTGCTCCAGATTCGTAGCTAAAGACTTCTGACCCAATTCACAGGGTTGGAAGGCGGAAGATTGAACAAGCAGTGCATAAATAGCCATTAAGCAGTGGCCCAACCTCCGTCGGCGGAAACCACCGAGCCATTCATGTTCGATGCTTCATCGCAAGCGAGCCAAGAAATGACTGATGCAATTTGATCAGGCTCTGCAGATTTGGTGAGCGTTGCCATCGATAAATGCGCACGCTGCATCGCCCATTCTGAATGTGGTGCCGAAGTCGTGCCGATATTCGTATCAACCGGTCCAGGTAAAACTGCGTTGGATCGAATGCCTTGGGTCCCGTAAAAATAAGCAGTGCTCTTAACAAGTCCAATAACCGCATGTTTGCTCGCGGTATAGGCAATGCCTGATGCACCGGCTCCAAGTGATGCTTTCGATGCAACAGTCACCATGGCTCCCCCACCTTGAGCGATCATCACGGGCAATGCGGCCCGCGAAAGTCGCATGACACCTGTGAGGTTCACATCAAGGACTCGATCCCACGTTGCGTCGTCAACCTCGCCTAGAGTGCGGAAGTTATCCATGATTCCGGCAATATTGGCCAGCACATCGATTCGAGATCCCACCGCAGCAACTAAGCGGTCGACATCAGCTTGGATCGTGACATCACCATAAATAATTTCGCACTTGCCTCCGCTGGCGGCAATCAGCTTTTGTGTTTCCTGCAAACCGGATTCATTGATGTCGAAGCCGAAAACTGATCCACCCTCAGCGGCAAATCGAATCGCGGATGCACGACCAATTCCGCTCGCTGCTCCCGTGACGATGACGATCTTGCCCGTATGCCGTGCAGTGTCCATGTGTCGCTCCCGCTATTGACTGATCTTGGCCCCAGAGCATATGTCACAAATGCGAATCCCGACAGGTTTAGTCGCAACTTCAGAAACTTCGCCTGCCTCACCAAAGCGGTCGAGCTGCAAGCTTGCCCTTGATAACTGATCGACGCAGGATCTCTGCGAGATCCTCAAGTTCTTGAGCCCTACGCGTTGATGCGCGGTAGACCAAGCCGATCGTTCGCCCTGGAGCAGGCGCCTTAAAGTGCGCTATCCCAAGAGCCGCGCCACGAGCTTCCACCGACACCGCAGTTGCAGGAAGCAGCGTGGCTCCAAGTCCCGCGGACACGAGTTGCACAATTGTCGCGAGAGACGACGCGCGAGCTGGATCGTTACCTGCATCATGTGCTCCAGCCTGAGCGCACACATCGAGTGCTTGATCACGCAGGCAATGCCCTTCATCAAGAAGTAGTAGGTGCAGACTGGCAAGGGTCTTTGGGTCTACGTCAACTCGACCAGCCAGATCACTTTTTGCAGGCAACGCTAAGACGAAGTCTTCGATGTACATGGGAATTTCCTGTAGGCCAAGTTCGCTCGTCGGCAAGGCCAGTATCGCGACGTCGATATCTCCTCGCTTTAGTGCATCTATCAAACGCCACGTCTGATCTTCATGCACAGATAGTTCGAGATCCGGAGCTTCGCGTTGCAAAATGCGCAGAACTGAAGGCAAGAGGTACGGCGCGATTGTGGGGATAACGCCCAGTCGCATCGGTCCACTGAGCCAACGAGCTGGTTCGGCTGCTTCCACTACCGCGTCCACCGCCGCGATTGCTTGTTGGGCAAGGGGCAGCAACGTCACCCCGGCTTTCGTCACCAAAACTTTTCGAGGGTTTCGTTCAATCAGCTGGACATCGAGGTTGGCCTCAAGAGTGGACAGGGCTTGGCTCAGCGTGGGTTGAGATACCCCGATGAGCGCAGCGGCATCGCCAAAATGTGCGGTCTGAGCGATCGCGACGAATGCACGAAGTTGAACGATTGTGATTGCGGCCATAGCTAAACTCTATGAGATCAACATGGGATCTTGAATTGACCAATCGTGAAAAGTAACCGAAATACTTTCGATAAGGCTCCCTCCTCTCGAAATGTCCACTATCTTCCTTTACAGCACGTGAAAACGGACCGACCGAAGAGGAAAAAATGGAAGACGAAGGATCCCCCGGCTGGCAGCGCAATAACTACGCCTCGATGCTCGCCGTCTTCCTGCTGTGCATCACGTTTTCCTTTACGATTCCCTTTCTCCCGCTCTACATCTTGCAGATCGACCCGTCGGTCAGCGGGCCAGATGCGGCCATGTGGGCCGGAATCGCTACCGGTCTCGGTGGAGTTGGATCCTTCATTTCAGGCCCAATCTGGGGAATTCTCGGCGATAAATATGGGCGAAAGCCCATGCTCATCCGCGCCTGTCTTGGTGGCGCGATCGGCTTGGTGCTCTTTGGCTTTGCTACCAGCATTTGGCAAATCGTTGCGATTCGAACCTTCATCGGCGTCATGGCAGGGGCACCAGCCGCAGCTATGGCTCTCATCGCGGCTGGAACACCAGCAATGCGCCTGCCTAAAGCGCTCGGCCAGTTCCAAGGCGCGACTCTGGGCGGTATCGCGATGGGGCCTGTCGTTGCTGCTGGTTTTATTGCAGCCTGGGGCTACGAGACCACGTTCTATGTCGCGGGAGCATTGATGTTCTCCGGCGCGGCCGTCACGATCTTTATGATTAAAGAGCCTAGACGAGCACTCGCACCAAAAAATACAGCAGATAAGCCAGGCATGCGTGCCATCTTGAAGTCACCACTCGTTTGGGCGGCACTTGCACTCGTGCTGTTCTTGAGTTTCGCCGCACCAATGGTGCAGCCGATTTTGCCGCCATACGTAATTAGCTTGTTACCAGACTCGTCCAATTCGACCGCAATCATCGGATGGCTGTTCTTCGGAATTTCTGCGGCGGGTGCGGTCGCTTCTGTGCTTGCAGGTCGCGCCATCACCAAGATAGGGCTTCAAAAAGTTTTGCTTATTTCAGCTATCGGTGTTGCCGTGTTCTTAATCCCAATGGGATTCGTCAACTCTGTCGCAGCTCTGGCAGCTCTGGCAATTGTGATGTCGCTGTTCGGTGGATTCCTGACAACAAGTGCGATTACCCTGCTGCCAACGGTCGTTACGGCTGCAGCCTTGAGCTCGATGTTTGGGCTTTACCAAAGCGTTCAAGCACTTTCATCGCAGCTCGGTCCGGCTTTTGGCGGCATCATCGCTGCCCACATCGGTTACGAAGCGGTGTTCCTTATCGCGGCTTCCGCTCTCATCCTGCTTGGGCTGCCAATGTTCTACGTTTTCAAGCGGGTTGCTGCGGTTCACAAAGTTATAGTCGATCCAGCAATGCAGCAGGTGTAGCTCGACCCCTGAAATCCGCGAGATTAAATAGAAAAGTCAGTGGACTCCCAGACTCCATCAACTGGCCGGTAAACGCCGCCAGGTGATGCCTTGCCTGTCACTTCGGTTTCTAATTTTTCGACTCGAGCCAACAATGCGTGAACTGCACTGCCGACAGGATCAGGAGCGTTGCGGTCTTGTGCATCGTGGCGAGGTCGAGCAGTGTGAACACCTGCTCGAGCAACTACTTGACCCGGAACGCCGACAACTACTGAATCAGGATCGACTGAACGAACTAAAACTGCATTAGCGCCAATGCGCGAATCAGAACCAACTTCGATGTCGCCAAGAATTTTCGCCCCCGCGCCAATTGTTACGCGATCGCCGACCGTTGGATGACGTTTGCCATGGTTCAAGCTGGTGCCACCAAGAGTTACGCCGTGATAAATAGTGACGTCAGAACCAACGATGGAAGTTTCACCAATAACTACGCCAGCACCGTGATCAATAAACACTCGCGGTCCAATAACAGCTGCTGGGTGGATCTCGATGCCTGTCAATGCCCGAGTGGCCTGCGATACCGCGCGGGCCGGTAAATGCGCTCCAGCATTCCAAAGCGAGTTGCTGACGCGGTGCGCCCAAACAGCATGGACACCTGGATAGAGCAATGCCACCTCTAGCGCTGAACGCGCAGCAGGGTCACGCTCGAGTACTGATGCAACGTCTTCTTTCGCTTGCGCGATGAACGAGACCAGTCCTTGGGGAAGGAAAGACATGGGTTCAGTGTCTCAGTTAGTC
>CANJCG010000001.1 GCA_947472655.1 Actinomycetota bacterium | reverse complement strand
GTGAGTTTGCCAGCCCGTGTGCATGCTCGTCGTGACTATGGAAGGCTGATCCTTACCGCACCAGTTTCGCCCTCAACGCCTGGAGAACCCCTTGCTACCTGAAGACCTTGGTACGGATCTGGCTCATGTGCTTGTGAGTGAAGCCCAGATCCAAGCGCGGATTACTGAGCTCGCGGCACAGATCGAAAGGGATTACGAAGGCAGAGATTTGCTTCTCGTAGGGGTCTTAAAGGGAGCCGTCATGTTGATGGCCGATCTTGCACGATCGTTGATCAGAAGCGCAGAGATGGACTGGATGGCGGTTTCTTCCTATGGCTCTGGTACAAAATCCAGTGGCGTCGTGCGTATCTTGAAGGATTTGGACAGCGATATTGTCGGCCGAAATGTACTTATTGTTGAAGACATTCTGGATTCGGGACTGACCCTTTCATGGTTGATTAAAAACCTTGGCTCACGTGGGGCAGCCTCAGT
Organism: Actinomycetota bacterium; assembly: GCA_947472655.1. GTDB lineage: Bacteria > Actinomycetota > Actinomycetes > S36-B12 > S36-B12 > UBA11398. The sequence continues at coordinate 56,797 of CANJCG010000001.1, read as the reverse complement.
TGAAGTTTTCTCTTTGCTTCGCAAACCAGAGGCAATCAAGGTTGAAGTGAACCCAAAATACGTGGGATTTGATATCCCCAACGAGTTTGTTGTGGGATACGGCCTGGACTACAACCAGAAGTACCGAAATTTGCGGTGTGTGGGCACCTTGGCGCCCCATGTGTACGGACCCTGATCGCTGAGCGCGAAAGCCGCCCTCCGCTGGCGTGAGTCAAGGTGTTGCCGTAGTAACGTCATGAGGTGGACTTTAAGAGAATTCTTCGTGGCCCCATCTTTTGGGTTGCGCTAGCCGTTGCCTTTGTTTTGGTTGGTTCTAGCGTTTTTGCCGGCGTAGGAGCACCAACTCAGGTCGACACCAGTCAGGCAGTTTCGGACATCAATGGTGGCAAGGTAGATACCGCCACAATCACTGATCGAGATCAGCTCCTTGAACTGACATTGAAGGACGGGTCCAAAGTTCGCGCGTCCTATGTCACGGGGCAAGGCGTCAACCTTCAAGAATTACTTCAGACCAAGGCCAACGCAGGTCAACTTCCTGGTGGCTACAACGTGGTTGTGCCAAGTGAAAACATCCTTGTCACCTTACTTTTCTCGCTCCTACCCATCGCCATCGTCGTGTTCTTGCTCTTCTTTTTCATGGGGCAGATGCAAGGCGGCGGTAACAAGGTCATGAGTTTTGGTAAATCAAAAGCGAAACTTGTCAATAAAGACATGCCGCAAACCACATTCGCAGACGTCGCCGGCGCAGACGAAGCAGTAGAAGAACTTGAAGAAATTAAAGACTTTCTTGCGGACCCTGAAAAATTTCACGCGGTCGGCGCCAAGATTCCTAAGGGCGTGCTGTTGTATGGACCGCCAGGAACAGGCAAGACTCTTCTTGCTCGTGCGGTCGCAGGTGAAGCGGGAGTTCCTTTCTTTGCAATCTCTGGTTCAGATTTTGTTGAAATGTTTGTGGGCGTTGGCGCCAGTCGAGTTCGTGATCTCTTCGAGCAGGCTAAAGCGAACTCGCCTTCAATCATTTTCATTGACGAAATCGATGCAGTTGGTCGCCACCGTGGAGCAGGAATGGGTGGCGGGCACGATGAGCGTGAGCAAACGCTGAATCAGATGTTGGTTGAAATGGACGGCTTTGATGTCACCGGCGGTGTCATCTTGATTGCCGCAACGAACCGCCCTGACATTCTTGATCCCGCACTGCTGCGTCCGGGCCGTTTCGATCGCCAAATCGCTGTTGATCGGCCAGATCTTCTGGGCCGTTTCGCGATTTTGGAGGTTCACGCAAAAGGCAAGCCGATGGCTGATGAAGTTGATCTCAAAGCGGTTGCTCGTCGCACGCCCGGATTCACGGGTGCAGATCTAGCCAACGTGTTAAATGAAGCCGCACTGTTGACTGCGCGCCTTGGGCTAGAACGCCTTGACGATGCGGCACTTGACGAAGCAATCGATCGAGTTATCGCTGGTCCACAAAAGCGCACTCGTGTGATGGATGACCACGAAAAGAGCATCACGGCTTATCACGAAGCAGGGCACGCGCTTGTGGCTGCTGCTTTACCGGGCAATGACCCAGTGCACAAGATCACGATCCTGCCTCGCGGGCGCGCACTTGGTTACACGATGGTGTTACCAGAGCAAGATCGATATTCAACTACGCGCAGCGAGATGCAAAACCAATTGGCATACATGCTCGGAGGTCGCGCCGCAGAAGAACTCATTTTCCATGATCCAACAACGGGTGCCTCAAACGATATTGAGCGCGCAACCGAGTTGGCTCGTGCGATGGTGACTCAGTACGGCATGACTGAACGCTTAGGAGCTATTCGTTATGGCCAACCTCCAGGCGAGGTTTTTCTTGGTCGCGATATGGGCCATGGGCGTGAATATTCCGAAGAAATCGCAGGCGCGATTGATGAAGAAGTCCGCACATTCATTGAAAGCGCTCATCAAGAGGCGTATGACATCTTGGTAGCGAATCGAGATGTGCTTGATGCGCTTGTTCACGAACTACTTGAAAAAGAGACACTTGATCGGGCTGAAATTGATGCGGTATTCCAAGCGCTGCAGTTACAGCAAGTTCGGCCAGCCTGGACTGGGTCGGCTCGTCGCCAACCAGATTCACGAGGACCAATTGATCATCCTCGCCCATCGGTACACGTTCAAGGTGAGATAGCTCCAGAATTAGAGACACCAACGTCAACAGATGAACCAACGACCCCAGATGAGGCGCAATGAGCATCGATCCAGTGAGTGTGGATCCAAACGCAGCTATCGGTGAATTCGATGCAGCTGGTGTTGAAGCAGCAATCCGTGCACTACTGATTGCCGTTGGAGAAAACCCTGAGCGGGATGGTTTAAAAGACACTCCAGCAAGAGTCGCTCGTTCGTATCAAGAAATCTTCGCGGGGCTACACATGCGTGCTGAAGATGTTCTGACCACAACCTTTGACCTTGGCCACGAAGAGATGATCATTGTGCGCGATATTGAGATGTACAGCACCTGTGAGCATCACCTCGTGCCCTTTCATGGACGCGCGCATATTGGCTATATCCCCGGCGCACACGGACGTATTACCGGTTTGTCAAAACTTGCCCGACTAGTTGATTTGTATGCCCGACGCCCTCAGGTTCAAGAGCGACTAACTTCACAGATTGCTGATTCGCTCGTGCGAATTCTTGAACCGCGCGGAGCGATCGTAATTATTGAAGCCGAGCATTTGTGCATGTCGATGCGAGGCATTCGTAAGCCTGGTTCAAAAACTTTGACAAGCGCAGTTCGCGGATCGTTGCTTGACCCAGCAACTCGCGCCGAAGCCATGGCACTCATTCAAGGCCGATGAATCTGCGACAACCAACGGGACTGCCTGCAGCTCTCCTTGGCGTCGATCGCACACTAGTCATTGGTGTTTTAAACGTCACCCCGGATTCCTTTTCTGATGGTGGCAAGTTTTCAAACGCACAAGATGCGGTCGAATTTGGAATTGCCTTGCACAAGCAGGGAGCGGATTTCATCGATGTTGGCGGTGAGTCCACACGTCCTGGAGCACAACGAGTCAGCGTCGGTGAAGAACAGCGACGAGTGCTCGAAGTCATTGAAGGTTTAACTGCCGCCGGAATTCCCACCAGTATTGACACCATGCACGCCTCAACAGCAGGAGCAGCTGTTGAGGCAGGTGCGTTTCTTGTCAATGATGTGAGCGGTGGTCTTGCGGATCCGCAAATGTTCGAAGTCGTCGCTGCACTAGAGGTGCCCTATGTCGTTATGCATTGGCGCGGACACAGCACCAACATGAACTCAATGGCGTCTTATGGGGATGTCGTCACTGAAGTGCTCGCAGAGCTTGGCGCTCGCGTAGATGCCGCGTTAACAGCGGGTATTTCCCGTGATGCGATTGTCATTGACCCGGGGCTTGGTTTTGCTAAAGAAGCGGATCACAATTGGGCCATTCTGAACCACCTACATGCCTTTAACGAAACTGGATATCCAGTACTGATTGGCGCATCTCGCAAGCGTTTCATTGGCAGTTTGCTGTCATCCAATGAAGGCAGCGTTCGCCCGGTTGATCAGCGTGATGTGGCAACTGATGCCATCTCGGCGCTTGCTGCCGCAGCGGACGTTTGGGCTGTTCGGGTGCATGATGTTGCAGGAAGTATTGATGCCGTTCGAGTCGGCGGCGCCTGGCGAAGGGGAAAATCATGAGTAAGGATCAGATCATCATCTCCGGAATCAAGGCCACAGGGTTTCATGGGGTGTTCGACCATGAACGTGAAAATGGGCAAGAGTTCGCCGTTGACCTCGTTGTCAAACTTGCCCCCAGTAATGCTTCGACGAGCGATGATCTTGTTGACACCGTCGATTACGGCGCCATCTCCCAGTTTGTCTATGACCGAATTGTCGGGGAGGCTTTTAACCTCATTGAAACGCTGGCTGAACGAATCGCTCAAGATGTTTTGGCGATGCCAGGTGTTGATGGCATCGAAGTCACGGTTCATAAGCCGCAAGCTCCGATTCCTGTTCCCTTCGATAATGTTTCGTTGCGAATAGTTCGACCATGACTTCGGCGGTCATTGCTTTGGGTGCCAACCTTGGCGACGCCACATCGGCATTACAGGGAGCAGTCGATGCATTAACTCAAACCGAAGGGATCACGGTTCTTGCTGCCTCACCGGTATTCGAGACTGACCCTGTTGGTGGACCAGATCAGCCGGTATACGTGAATGCGGTGGTGTTGTTGGAAACCGAACTCGAACCGTTAGCGCTGCTGCGACGACTCAACCAAATAGAAGAGCAATGGCACCGCACGCGCGAAGTGCACTGGGGTCCGAGAACTCTTGATCTAGACATCATTGATATTGCCGGTTTCACTTCAAATACTGAACGCCTCACGGTGCCGCACCCACGTGCGCATCAGCGTGGCTTTGTTTTAGTGCCGTGGCTGGCAGTAGACGGGGATGCCAGATTAGGTGGCGCGAAGGTAACTGACCTAGTACGAAACGTTGATGTGTCAGGCGTTCGTAAGTTGAACCCGGAATTACGATTAGCGATTGCGCCATGAAGCCCACTCGAATTGGACTGCTACTCGTACTGGCTGCACTATCAGGGGTCATTGGCTGGGCGATTGCATCGTTTATGGATGGCCAATCCGGTCGAGCCCTACCTGTTCCCTTTTTGGCGGCAGTGACGTTGTGGCTGCTTGCAGCCTCGGTCTTCGTCTGGGCGCTACTGGCCCGACCTCGGCTGCAACGCAAACCAGGTTCACACCCAATGCCGCCCATCGTGGCTGCACGCACGGCGGCATTGGCAATGGCTGCCTCGCGAACAGGGGCGATTGTTTCAGGGTTTTATGCTGGCGTGGCGGCTGGAACCTTGCCTGATCGATTAACCCAAGCAGGAAATCAGAGCCTTTGGGCCGCGGTTGCAGCAGCGATTGGAGCCCTGGCCTTGGTTATTGCGGCTCTGTGGCTTGAGCATCTGTGCCGTTTGCCGTCGGACGGTGCGTCTAGCGATTCGGGGCTAGGTAAGGTCAGTACATGAGCACTGAGCCAATCTTGGAAGACCTCCCATTTGATCAATTGCGTCAGCAAGCTTTTCACCTTGCTGAGAAGCATCTGGATCTGGGTTTTTTTACCGAACTCTTTGGCCATATGCCAAGCATGTCTGCCATTGAAGGCGAAGGCGGCGATCTCGGAGCTGTTGGTGGCACGTTTATTGAGACGGTTCGCGCGGTGCGTGAAATGTTCGGCGATACCCAATTTGACGCTACGACCGAGGCGCTCCTTCGTGCTCGGTTTGCAACATATATTCGCGAACGCTCTTAGTAGTTAGCGAGCATTGGTCGCAAACTTTGAGCTGCTACCGATCAGCGTCGCCAACCATAAACGCGCACGACTGCAGCATGGGTACGAGCGCAGTAAGTGGGAGTCCAATCAGAATGCTTTCAAAACTTTGAATAGTTGCGAAAGAAGGGGTGCGTAACTTTAAGCGCCAAGGTGTTTTCTCGCCGACGCTGTCCAGCAAAACGCCCATCGTGCCTAGCGGCCCCTCGATAGCGCCATATGCGGTGAGTTCGGGTGCGCGCACTACCTTTGGTAGTTGCACAGAGGTGGGCCCTGCTCCAGCGCCTTTAAGCCAATCAATGGCTGCATCAATGATGGTCAGACTTGCTAGGAGTTGCTCGGCGATCAGCACAAATCTTGACGTGATGTCACCTGAGTGGTGCCTAGTGGGTAAAAGAGATTGGACATCTTGGTATGCAAGATATGGCGCTGACACTCGCAAGTCGTTCTTCACACCGGAAGCCCAAGCCGATGTGCCGGATAAGCCGTAGGTATGAATTGCGTCGGAAGTAATAACTCCAACACCGATGAGTGGTGCAAACTGCTGCTGTATCTGCTTTGGAAGATTGGCAAGTGCGAGTTGTAAATTTTGACTCGCTGAAAATAGTGAATCCAGCCACTGCGGATCGCAGCCAGTAGCGATACCGCCAATGCGGTTAAACATCGGATGAATTCTCGAGCCTGTGAGTTGTTCAAGTAACTCAAGAAATATTTCGCGACTAGCTAGGAGGTGAGAAAAGCCGGGAGCAGAGGCACCCAGCATGATCAGATTTGCGGTCACTCGATTCATCTCGGCAAGCAGCATGCGAGACCAAGTCGCTCGTTCGGGGGTCAGGATCCCCATCGCATCTTCTAGAACAAGTGCGATGGACAACTCTGAGCTGAATGCGCTCACCCAGTCATGTCTATTCGCGAGCATCATGAGTTGGCGATAGTCGCGAGCCTCGAAGAGTTTTTCAGCACTGCGGTGCAAAAACCCAATGCGAGGATCAGCTGCGGTGATGATGCCGTCATCAACGTTGAGGGCCAGTTGCATAGCCCCATGGCCGGTGGGATGGAGTTCACCGAGATCTAAATACAAATCCGCGGGGATATGCCGCGCTGCGCCGATCGCTACCAAGACTTCAGTCACGTAGGCATCTTGTCAGGTTGCGGGAACTCAATTCCATAGGCCGCAACCGTCCACCAAAAATCTGGGGTTGGTCCTAATCGAAAGGTACGGGTTACTGGATTTCCTGCCGATGCCGCAGCGATTGCATCGATCGCAACATGTGCAGTGAGATTGACCGAATTGTTTGCAGTAGGGGACACCGTCATCGAGTCTCGGTAGCCAGTGAGCGTGCCTCCATCCCAAAGTCCGCGTTCGCGGTCGGCCTTGATGTGTCCGTAGTCGATAGCAATGGAGTAACCAGCCGTTATGCGAGAGGTTGCGAGGTTCCAAAATTCATCCCGGCTTCTGCCAACCTCAGCCCGCATAAGCGGTCGTTGCACTGGCCACCAGTTTGCCAACCATTGCAAGTGCTGCTGATGTTCTGCAGCGTGTAGCTCCTGACCAAAGGTGAGTTCCTGCGTACTTCCTTCAACCATGCCAAGGCGCACCAGGCCTGCTTCATCAACTTCAACTACATCACAAGGCAGATCGTCTAGGAACTCATGAGCAATCAGGATCATGTTTCCGGCAGCGATTGTGGCGATCGTTTCGCGGGCGTCACCTTGGCGCCATTGGATGAACTCCGGCAAATGGATGGGTCTGAGTCCAAGATCCAAGGCCAGAAAATGCACCCGTAAGCGCAGGTTTTCATCCAAAAGGTCATGCAGTTGGACTCCGAGATCACCATCGCCGGCTCCCACGTCAACCACGGTTACCGAATCAAGGTGGTCTAGGGCGCTGACGAGATAGGGCAGCAGGGCTGGGGCCAAGGCATCCTGGGATACGGACGTGGCGAAATGGTCGTAGGGATGTTGCTTCCGGTAGAAGCCGTCAGGGCCAAATGCAGCCTCTTGCCAGCCGTCAATCCAAGGTTTGAGAGCCGCCACAGCACAAGACGTTAGCGAGCCTCTACGCTCTTAACTGTGACGGCTCCTCCCCGCCTTCGTGTCGGCGTCATTGGCACCGGTCGCGCAGGATCAGTTATTGGTGCTGCCTTGCACCGCGCCGGTCATGTGGTCGTCGCAGTTTCAGCCGTTTCAGATCTTTCTCAATTGCGCGCTCAGGCGTTACTTCCCGGTGTTCCCATCGTTGATATCGCTGAAGTGGTTGCCGCTTCAGACCTTGTAGTTGTCGCAGTGCCTGATGATGTTTTACCCGGGCTATTGCAGGGGCTTGCTGCAGCCAATGTCGTGAAACCAGGTCAGTTTTGGGCACACCTCAGTGGACGCTATGGAACTGAAGTCATGGATCCGGTAACAAAACTTGGGGCGCTACCACTGGCAATACATCCGGTGATGACATTTACCGGAACGAGTATGGATCTCACCAGACTGGATGAGTGTCCATTCGGGGTGACTGCACCAGATGAATTGCGTTCGGCAGCTGAGGCTCTAGTTATTGAAATTGGCGGCGACCCGATTTGGGTTCCTGAAGAAAAGCGAGCCCTGTATCACGCTGCCTTGGCTTTTGGATCAAATTATTTAATCACTCTTGTTGCTCAGAGTGCCGAGTTGTTACAGCAGGCCGGAATTGACTATCCGCAGCGAGTGCTGGCTCCACTGTTGAGTGCCAGCTTGGATAACGCGTTAAGGCTAGGTGATCAAGCACTTACCGGACCGGTTGCTCGGGGTGATGCAGCCACAGTTGCTACACATCTTGCAGTGATCGCTGAGCAATCGAGCACTGCTGCCGATGCCTACCGGGCGATGGCGCGGGTCACGGCTGATCGCAGCGTTGCGGCCGGCTTGCTCTCGACGTCACTTGCTGAGGCACTGTTAGATGTCTTGAGCACCGAAAAGGGAGTCAAGTGAGCGCACTTTTAGCTTCGACGCATAGTGAGCTGATTGCCGCACGTGGCGATAACCGATCCGTTGCAGTTGTGATGACCATGGGAGCGCTCCATGAAGGTCATGCAACCTTGATACGAACAGCACGCGAGATTGTTGGTCGTTCTGGATATGTCGTGGTGACAGATTTCGTGAATCCAACCCAATTTGGCGCAGGTGAAGATTTTGATCGCTATCCACGCACGTTAGAACACGATCTTGAAGTCAGCGGTACCGCTGGCGCAGACGTGGTGTTTGCGCCTTCAGTAGAAGAAATGTATGGGTCATCGAATCTTGCCGAGCTCAGCAATCAAGTAATGATTGAACCGGGGGCTCTTGGCGAGATTCTCGAAGGCGCTGCGCGACCAGGACATTTCAAGGGCATGCTCACGATTGTTGGAAAACTTTTACATCTGACTGCGCCGCAATACGCGCTCTATGGAGAAAAGGATTACCAGCAGCTCGCATTAATCACTTCGATGGCTACTCAGTTACGCTTCCCTGTTGAAGTAATAGGTGTGCCCACTGTCCGAGAAGAAGACGGTTTGGCGATGAGTAGTAGGAATCGGTTCCTGTCAAAACAAGAACGGGCCGTGGCAGTTGTTATTCCGCGAGCGATTCAAGCTGCGGCAGAAGTCGCCAAGCATGACGGTGCTGTGGCAGGTGTTCGAGCTGGTAACGCAATTTTGTCAGATCATTCTGAAGTTGCTGTTGACTATTTGGTGATCACCAATCCACAACTTGGGCCAGCAACTCAAGGCGCAGGCCGGGTGCTTATCGCGGCACGAGTAGGGAACACGCGACTCATAGACAATATTGCCTGCGAAGTTGGGCCATAACGATGATTCAACTTCCCGTTCAACTTGCTGCAGCTCAACCGGGGTGGACTGTACGTGCCGATGTCATTGTTGTCGGGTCTGGAATCGCTGGATTAGCAACAGCGCTACATCTGCGCCGTTCTGGATTAACCGTGTTGGTTGTTACCAAAGCACAAGTCAATGAAGGCTCAACTCGTTGGGCACAGGGCGGAATCGCTGCAGCATTGGCAGAGGATGATTCACCGGCTGAGCACCTTGAAGACACTTTAGATGCCGGCGTCGGTTTGTGTGACGAAGAAGCCGTACGCGTTCTTGTTACTGAAGGCCCTGCCGCGGTTCGCGGATTAATTTCCTTAGGTGCCCGCTTTGATACTGAAGCAGACGGTGAGATCGCGCTGACCAGAGAAGGCGGACATCACCGCGATCGAATCGCACATGCAGGCGGCGATGCAACGGGTGCCGAGATTTCACGTGCAATGGTTGAAGCGATCGCTCAAGATTCAGGAATCGAATTAGTTGAAAATGCTCTGGCACTTGATCTCATCACTGATGCAACGGGTGCAGCGCAAGGGATAACCCTGCACGTGATGGGCACTGGGCAACGTGACGGAGTTGGAGCAGCGTTAGCGCCCGCGATTGTGTTAGCTACTGGTGGTTTTGGGCAAGTATTTCGACAAACTACGAATCCATATGTATCCACTGGCGATGGGGTAGCACTAGCCATGCGAGCGGGTGCAGATGTGGCTGATCTTGAGTTCGTGCAGTTCCACCCTACGGTGATGTGGCTGGGCCCATTTGCACAAGGTCAACAACCTTTGGTGTCAGAAGCGGTTCGTGGCGAGGGCGCTTATCTCATCGACAGTGATGGGGTCAGATTCATGATCGATGAGCATCCGATGGCAGATTTAGCTCCTCGCGATGTGGTAGCGAAAGCGATCATGCGACGCATGCGACAAACCCAGGCTGATCATGTGTGGCTAGATGCTCGAAAACTTGGTGCTGATACTTGGGTTCGACGTTTTCCAACGATCCTTGAATCCTGCAGATCACGTGGAATAGATCCGGTAACTGATCTCATCCCGGTTTCACCTGCGCAACATTACGTCTCGGGTGGTGTCTTAACTGATCTATTTGGGCGCACGTCTATTCCTGGGCTGTACGCATGTGGCGAGGTTGCTTGTACTGGGGTACACGGTGCTAACCGGCTGGCGTCGAACTCGCTACTTGAAGGTTTAGTTTTCGCTGGTCGAATCGGATCGCGAATTTCGGCGAACCTCGGTGTGGTGCGTGAACCAATTTTGCCTTCCCGCGAAGGTCAAAGATTGCTGCCGCATCAGATTCGCCGTCGGGTGCAAAAGACAATGGATCACCATGTCGGGGTGCTTCGCAGTTCTGATTCACTGGCACTGGCTGCAACCGAACTTAATTCATTAGCGACCACTGAGTTGGGTCATCCCATCGCGGAGGACTGGGAAACCACGAACATCACAACGATTGCTGCCGCCCTTACTAGGCACGCATCACTGCGAGAAGAAACTCGCGGCTCGCATTGGCGTGAGGATTTTCCAGAGCGAGAAGACGCTCAGTGGCAGGTTCGACTTGTCAGTAACCTCAATAGTGATGGAACATTGCGCACGAGAACAGTGCCTCGTTTTGGAGTCACGTATCCAGATGAAGGACAACGATGACTGAGCAGAACTCAAAAGTATTTGGACCGACTATTTCGCGCATGCTTATCGATGCACGTCTTGATCCAACGTATCTAGAAGAGTTGATAAATCGCGCAGTCGAGGAAGATCTTGATGGTGGGCAAGACGTGACCACGATGGCTACCGTTCCAGTTGACCAGATTGCTGTTCTTGATTTGTGTGCTCGTCGCGGGGGCGTAATCGCGGGTGTTCCAGTCTCAGCCGCAGTGTTCATGGCAGTGTGTGGTGATGAGGATATTGAAATTGAATTTGGCGCTAATGATGGCGATGTAGTTCAAGCTGGCCATGTTGTGATTTCTGTCCGCGCAACAACTCATGCATTACTCCGTGCTGAGCGTCCAGCATTAAATTTCCTAGGCCATCTGAGTGGTATTGCCACTGCCACGCGCACATGGGTAGACGAAATTGCGGGAACGGGAGCTGCAATCCGCGATACCCGCAAAACAACACCGGGCCTTCGCACCCTTGAAAAGTACGCAGTCAGGTGTGGCGGCGGAGTGAATCATCGGATGTCACTTTCTGATGCCGCATTAGTCAAGGACAACCATGTGCTTGCCGCAGGGGGAGTAACCCAAGCCTTCAACCTGGTGCGGGAAACATTCCCCGGAGTGCCAGTCGAGGTAGAAGTTGACTCGATGGATCAACTCGACGAGGTGCTGTTGGCAGGCGCAGATCTGGTGCTTCTCGATAATTTCACCACCGAGCAAATGCGCGATGCCGTGACCAGAACCAAGGGGCGCGCCCGGCTAGAAGCCTCTGGGGGACTGACCTTTGACGTGGCGCGTGAAGTGGCCGAGACAGGCGTCGACTACCTTGCTGTCGGTGCGTTGACTCACTCAGCGCCAGTACTCGACATTGGCGCTGACCTAAGGACGGAGAACTAAATGCTCCTGACTATCGATGTTGGTAACACCAACACGGTTCTTGGCATTTTTGATGGCGAGGAGCTAGCAGCCTCTTGGCGCATTAAAACTGACGCTCGGTCAACAGCAGATGAGATCGCGCTGACTTTTCGTGGACTTCTCGTAGAGCATGGACCCATCACAGGAATCGCACTATGCAGCACAGTCCCGGCTGTTCTCCGTGAGATGCGAATCATGCTTGCCAAATACTTTGCGAATATTGAAACGGTGATTGTTGAGCCGGGAACCAAAACTGGTGTACCCGTGCTCACAGACAATCCAAAAGAAGTAGGAACAGATCGAATCGTTAACACGGTTGCTGCGTTTGCTCTCTACGGCGGACCAAGCATCGTCGTCGATTTTGGAACGTCAACAAACCTTGACGTGGTTTCTGCGAAGGGCGAGTTTATTGGTGGAGCACTAGCACCTGGCATTGAAATCTCACTCGATGCGTTGGCCTCACGCGCAGCCGCGCTGCGCAAGGTGGAGTTAATTCGTCCCCGTGCAGCAATTGGAAAGAACACAGTTGAGGCCTTGCAGTCAGGAGCGCTTTACGGCTTTGCTGGCCAGGTAGACGGAATGGTCGAACGCATAAGCGAAGAACTTGACCACGTAACAGCAGTTATCGCCACTGGTGGCCTAGCTTCTATTGTTATTGATGAATCCCGAACAATCACTCACCACGAACCGGATCTCACCTTGATCGGTTTGCGATTAGTATTTGAACGCAACACTTCGAATTAGTCACTGCCAAGAACTTGCGAGCGCGAGGCAACCGTTAACGCGAAGCTAAGACGAGCCCGACAACCACAGCAAGTCCATGGTTGCGACCTCGAGTTCGGGGTAAGACCAACGTGCGCATACCCAGCGCAGTGCCACCTACATCATCGTGACCGCTATCGCCGACCATCAAGGTTTCGGCTGCTGTGCTGCCGATTGAATCCAAGCTGGCCTCAAAGATTGCAAGGTCAGGTTTCACCGAGCCTACTTCGCAGGACAGCACGACACCGTCGGCAAATTTCGCCAGGCCTTCGCGTTCGAGTACGTGGTGAATTGAGACCCCGACGTTAGACAGGATTCCAATCTTGATGCCAGCATCCTTAAGTGCCGCGAGCGTTGGGATGGCATCGTCGTAAGCCACCCAGGTATCGAGTAAGACCTCATACAACGCATTGGCGAGCGTTGGATCAACTGCGGGTCCTTGTGCAAGGAGTCTGTGAAAGACCCGTGCATGCGCGCCGGCACTGAGATCTCGAGAACTTTCCGGATCCAATACTCGAGCGTTTTCCCAGATGCGGTCCAAAAAATCCAGAAGCGCTCGATGATCGGGCTCGGTGAAGTCATGTGGGGCTCGAGCCAAGGCCAGATTCAGCCAGGAAGCGCTGTCGCCTTGGTCTACGAGAGTGGAGTGCAAATCAAAGAGCACGCTGGTGATTGGGGTGACCTGATTGAAGGGGGCCAGGGCAGCAGCGTTGACGAGCATGTGGGCAGCGTAAGGCCAGCCGCTAACCTTGACCATCGTGAGCACCGAACCTGATGAAGAGCTAGAGCTGCCCGAGCAGATGCAGATCCGCCGTGACAAGCGGAACAAACTCGCAGCACAGGGCTTGGACCCATATCCGGTAGCCCTGCCAATCACCGCGACCATCGCTTCGGTGCGACTTCAGTTCCCCGATCTTGAGATCGATGTACAGACTGGCATCAAGGTTGGCCTTGCTGGTCGAGTGATCTTTGTGCGCAATACCGGAAAACTATGTTTTGCGACCCTTCGTGCGGGAGATGGCACTGAAATTCAAGGAATGCTCTCTTTGGCCAAAGTGGGGGAGGAAGCCTTAGATCAGTGGAAGTCACTGGTTGATCTTGGCGATCATGTGTTCATTGCAGGCGAAGTCATCACTTCCAAGCGTGGCGAACTATCGGTTCTTGCTGACACGTGGACGATGGCATCTAAGTCGCTTCGCCCACTGCCCGTTGCTCATAAGCCGATGAATGACGACAGCCGCATTCGTCAGCGCTACCTGGACTTGATCATGCGGCCAGAAGCTCGTCAGATGGCACAAACTCGAATTACAGCGGTAGGACAAATTCGACGAAGTCTTGAAGCTCGTGGTTATCAAGAAATTGAAACACCGATGCTGCAGACAATGCATGGTGGGGCAACAGCGCGTCCGTTCATCACAACATCGAATGCTTTTGACCTTCAACTCTTCCTGCGCATTGCACCGGAACTCTTCTTAAAGCGAGCGGTTGTCGGTGGAATGGAACGAGTTTTTGAGATCAACCGTAACTTCCGCAATGAAGGCTCCGACTCAACTCACTCACCTGAGTTTGCGATGCTGGAGTTCTACCAGGCATATGCCGACTATCGCGAGATGGCCAAACTGACTCGTGAATTAATCCAAGAAGCAGCACAAGCAGTCTTTGGATCACAAGTTGTGACACATATGGATGGCACTGAACATGATCTTTCTGGTGAGTGGCGTGAAGTTTCATTGTATGGATCGCTTTCCGAAGCAGTTGGCGAAGAAATCACTCCACAGACTCCGCGCACTCGTTTGGTTGAACTTGCTAAATCCGTTGGCCTGGAAGTTGGCACGACCTGGGTTGAAGGAAAAATAGTCGAAGAACTTTTCGAGCATCACGTGATCTCAACCTTCGATGGCCAACCAACCTTCGTCATGGATTTCCCAATTGATACCTCGCCGCTTACCCGAGATCACCGCAGTGAAGCCGGAAAGGTTGAGAAGTGGGATCTCTATATCAATGGATACGAACAAGCCACCGGCTACTCCGAACTCGTTGATCCAGTGGTTCAACGTGAACGATTGATGGAGCAGTCTGCGTTGGGAGCGCGCGGTGATGTTGAGGCGATGAAACTCGACGAAGACTTCTTACGCGCCCTAGAACATGGCATGCCGCCTTCAGGTGGAGTTGGAATCGGTGTCGATCGACTTCTGATGACGCTCACGGGGCTTGGCATCCGTGAGACCATTTTGTTCCCACTGGTCAAGCCCGAACGGGCCTAACCTCAATTTCAGGAGTCGGTGTGATCGTTCGTCCAGCACATCCTCGTGACGTACCTGCGATCCGCGAGATGGTGGATCACTATGCCTCTCGGGGAATATTGCTCACTAAGGCGACAGTTACGCTTTATGAAGACATCCAAGAATTTTTTGTTGCGGTAGATGCTGACCAAATCATCGGCTGCGGAGCTTTGCACGTAATGTGGGAAGACCTTGCAGAGGTACGCACCGTTGCAGTGCGAGAAAACATAACGCGTGTTGGTGTGGGATCGGCAATTCTTGAAGCCTTGCTGAATCGTGCCCGCGAGTTAGACATCACTCGAGTGTTTTGCCTTACCTTTGAAACTAGATTCTTTGGCAAGCATGGATTCAAGGAGATTGAAGGATCACCGGTTGATCCTTCCGTCTATCCCCACATGCTTGAGTCCTACGACGAAGGCGTCGCTGAAATGCTTGGTTTGGAGCGGGTGAAACCCAACACGCTTGGCAATCACCGAATGCTGCTTGAACTGTGAAGTTCTTTCGGATCACAGCGCTTGTTTTGAGTGCAACACCGCTGGCTCTTGGTGCTTTACCGGCTGGCACTGTTCAAGCTTTCGATAGTCCCCTTACGGGTGTTGTGATCGCTATTGATCCGGGGCACCAACTCGGAAACAGTAATTCAAAATTCGCTGCCCAGATGAAGCAAACGAAATTTAATGGCACGATCGTAAAATCATGCAACACCACCGGCACTGCTACGAATCAGGGCTTTCCGGAAGCAACGATGAACTGGCGAGTCGCCAATGACCTCAAAAAGATTCTGGAGAGTCAAGGTGCCACGGTGCACCTCACGAGAACCATGAATTCATCGAATTCTTGGGGACCATGTGTGTGGGATAGGGGCGCATTTGGGGCCAAGGTCAAGGCGAACCTCATGGTCAGCATTCATGGCGACGGCGCTTCGGCACGCGGATACGGCTTTCATGTGATTGCTCCAGCCAAGATTAAAGGCTGGACTTCGGATATCAGTGCGCAAAGTCGGGCACTCGCTAATTCGATGATCAGCGCGATGAAAACTTCCGGTGTCGCACCCTCGACCTACTTATCGAATCCTCTGTCGGTGCGTAGTGATCAATCGACTCTAAATTTCAGCAACGTGCCTACGGTCATTGTCGAACTTGGCAATATGCGCAATAAAGCAGATGCGGCTCGTATGTCATCCTCGCAAGGACAGCAGTTCTACGCGAAGGCACTAGCCGCGGGCATCGCCAAGTATTTACAAAGATAGCGTTGGCTTTCCCACCCGGACTTGCGTATATCAGTGGCCGGCATTCTCGGACCATATCCAGGGCTAGAAGAGCTGCTGGCTGATCAATACGCTCACGAATTCAGGTATCTGAGCCCACATGTGACATGGGCAACAATTGCCGCAAATCGAGAATTTTGGTGGGGTTACCTAGCTTCTGTTCGCGGCAGGCGTACACCTGATCGGGAAGGTTCTGGCCCAAGTCGTGGTTGTCTTAGTACAAGCGTCTTTGATGCCGTGTTCTACGAGCCGCAGGGTTAGGCTTGTGGGGTATTACGGACGCTCGAGCAGATAGTCCGACAAAGAAGGGTGCGGCCGATGTTTGAACGGTTTACCGACAGAGCACGACGGGTAGTAGTACTGGCGCAAGAAGAGGCGCGCATGCTCAACCACAATTACATCGGTACCGAGCACATCTTGCTTGGCTTGATTCATGAAGGCGAAGGCGTTGCGGCCAAGGCCCTTGAATCGCTCGGGATTTCCCTTGAAGCGGTTCGTAGTCAGGTTGAAGAGATCATCGGGCAAGGCCAGCAGGCGCCAAGTGGCCACATTCCGTTTACGCCGCGTGCCAAGAAGGTATTAGAACTTTCACTTCGTGAAGCGCTGCAGTTGGGCCACAATTACATTGGCACCGAGCACATCTTGCTTGGCTTGATCCGAGAGGGTGAAGGCGTAGCGGCGCAGGTACTAGTGAAGTTGGGTGCTGACCTGAACCGTGTGCGTCAACAGGTTATTCAGTTACTCAGTGGCTACCAAGGTAAGGAACCAGCAGCAGCTGGTCCGGCTGAGGGCACGGCTTCAACGTCACTTGTTCTTGATCAGTTCGGTCGCAACCTCACCGTGGCAGCACGCGAAGGCAAGCTCGACCCAGTGATTGGTCGTGAGAAAGAAATAGAGCGCGTGATGCAGGTTCTTTCGCGTCGCACTAAGAACAACCCAGTGTTAATCGGTGAGCCTGGCGTTGGTAAGACGGCAGTTGTCGAAGGCCTTGCCCAGAACATTGTTAAGGGTGAAGTGCCAGAAACGTTGAAAGACAAGCAGATTTACACGCTCGATCTTGGGGCTCTTGTCGCAGGTAGCCGTTACCGTGGCGACTTCGAAGAGCGGCTCAAGAAAGTTCTCAAAGAAATCCGTACTCGTGGCGACATCGTGTTGTTCATCGATGAAATTCACACGCTTGTGGGCGCTGGCGCAGCGGAAGGCGCGATTGATGCGGCGAGCATTTTGAAGCCGATGCTTGCCCGCGGAGAATTGCAGACCATTGGTGCAACAACGCTTGACGAGTACCGCAAGCACATTGAAAAGGACGCGGCACTTGAGCGCCGTTTCGCACCTATTCAGGTTGAAGCGCCAGATGTTGCGCACACGATCGAGATTCTTAAAGGTTTGCGTGATCGTTACGAAGCCCATCACCGGGTTTCGATCACTGATGGAGCCCTCGATGCGGCAGCTCGACTTTCTGATCGATACATCTCAGATCGCCAGTTGCCAGATAAGGCCATTGACCTGATTGACGAAGCGGGCTCACGTTTGCGCATCCGTCGGATGACTGCGCCGCCAGACTTGCGCGAGTTCGACGACCGTATTGCTGTCGTGCGTCGCGAAAAAGAATCAGCAATTGATTCCCAGGATTTCGAAAAAGCTGCATCACTTCGCGACGATGAGAAGAACCTCATCGCCGACAAGGCTCAGCGCGAAAAAGAATGGAAAGCCGGCGACCTAGATGTCGTTGCTGAAGTTGATGAGCGCCTGATTGGTGAAGTGCTTGCATTAATGACTGGCATCCCGGTCACGGATCTCACCGAAGACGACATTGCACGCTTGCTGCGCATGGAAGAGGAACTGCACAAGCGGGTCATTGGCCAAGAGCAGGCAATTAAAGCGCTGTCGAAGTCGATTCGTCGTACTCGCGCGGGGTTGAAAGATCCAAAGCGTCCGTCCGGCTCATTTATTTTCGCCGGGCCTTCAGGTGTAGGTAAAACCGAACTCAGCAAGACCTTGGCCGAGTTCCTCTTCGGAAACGAAGACGCCTTGATCGCTCTTGATATGAGTGAGTATTCCGAGCGTCACACCGCTTCACGTCTCTTTGGTTCGCCTCCGGGCTATGTTGGTTATGAAGAAGGTGGCCAACTCACTGAAAAGGTGCGTCGCAAGCCGTTCTCAGTTGTGCTCTTCGACGAAGTTGAAAAAGCACACCCGGACATCTTCAATTCACTGCTTCAGGTTCTTGAAGAAGGTCGATTAACTGATGCTCAAGGTCGCGCAGTCGACTTCAAGAACACCGTGATCATTATGACGACCAACCTTGGTAGTCGTGAAGTGTCGCAGGGTGTCATGCTCGGTTTCGTTGCTGAGAATGAAGACGAGACGGCATATGAGCGGATGAAGGCGAAAGTCAATCAGGAACTGAAGTCACACTTCCGTCCCGAATTCCTGAACCGCATCGATGATGTCATCGTCTTCCACCAGCTCACCAAGAACGAAATTATTGAGATTGTTGATCTTATGATTGCGAACTTGGAAAAGCGTTTGGCTGATCGCGATATCGATATCGAGTTGACCACAGCTGCCAAGGATCTATTGGCAGAACGAGGGTATGACTCACAACTTGGTGCGCGTCCGTTGCGTCGCACAATTCAACGCGACATTGAAGACCCATTGAGCGAGAAAATGCTCTTTGGAGACCTCAAGGCAGGTCACATCGTGGTTGTTGATGTGGAAGGCGAAGACACCGAACGTGAATTCACCTTCAATGCAACGCCTCGCGCGGTGCTGCCTGATACGCCACCAGTCGAAACGGTTGGCTAACTGTCTGGAAGGCAGTAACCCTGATTCACGCGAATGACGAGCCCATCGTTGATGAGGCTCGTCATCGCTTTTTCACGCTGCAATGCATCAGCCCAAACTGCTTCTATCGCACTTTCACTAGCAAGGGGTGCCTCACTCACTGTGCGTAACAGAACTCCGCGGGCTTGACGGTCGCTGCCAGCGAAGGTTGGTTGTTTACGTCGCACGGGTGCGTTGTCCGGTTGTCCTGCCACAAGCCAAGCGCACGAGTTTTGAAGCGGGCACTGACTGCATAGAGGGTTGCGCGCAGTGCAAATGAGGGCTCCCAGTTCCATAACAGCTGCCGACCATTGCGCTCCATCTCGCTGGGGAACTAACTGCGCAGCAAAGGACTCTTCGGATTTGGTTAGATGAGCAGATGGCATTGCTTGCGCAGACCAAGCTCTCGCAATCACCCGACGGATATTGGTATCGAGCACCACTGTGGGCTGATGAAAGGCAAACGCAGCAATCGCAGCGGCGGTGTAATGGCCAACGCCTGGAAGGCTGAGTAATTCTGCCTGTGTTGAGGGAACCGTGCCGGCAAACTCCGAAACAATGCGCTGAGCAGTGGCGTGCAATCGCATTGCGCGTCGGGGATATCCCAACCCTTGCCAGGCGCGAAGAACATCACCAAGTGGTGCGCGTGACAGGGCATCGGCGGTTGGCCAACGTTGCATCCATGTCAGCCATTTGGGCGCCACCCGGTCGACTTGTGTTTGTTGCAGCATGAATTCGCTGACCAAAATGCCCCAGGCGGTGACCTCGGGATCGCGCCAAGGCAGCTCGCGTTTATTGTCGGCAAACCACGCCACAACAACTGTGACTGGATCGTCTTTATGCGCCACGAAGGGATCGTCGCATGAGTGGGCGCTTATGGCACTACCGTGGCCTGTGTGAGCGCGATGATGTCCCCAAGAGGCCCGGAAGCCCCAACGGTGTATTGGGTGCGCCGCGGAGCGGTCTTATTGGTATCGCTCACGGTGGTCATCGGTCTTTGGTGGATGTTGGCTGGCGGGTCAGATCCTGCTCCAACGCCTTCACCAACCCCTGTTACCTCTAGTAGTGCCAGTGCGGCTGGGACGATCGCCCCAACGCCCACTGCCAGTGCAGGTGTAGTCACGGCTGTTCCCGATCCCACAGGTCTTTGCCCAGATGCCAGCATTGCGGTTACGGCAACGACGGATTCCTCGACGTATCTGGTTGGTTCAACGCCAAGATTGACCTTGACTATTCAAAATATTGGCACTTTTGCATGTACCCGGGATGTTGGGCCCAAAGCCAATGCACTCACCATCACCTCAGGTGGTTATCCAGTGTGGTCAAGTGATGATTGCAATGCCAGCATCGCGACTAAGGAAAGCGTGCTGCAGGCCGGAGAGCGCTTGGCATCGAGCATCACATGGGATGGCCGCCAGTCACCGCAGAATTGCAACAAACAAGGTGTATTTGCGAAAGCTGGTAGTTATGAACTTATTGGCAGCAACGAAACTGTGAAAAGCGTGCAGACTCCGTTCGCCATCACGTCAAAGCGCTAACGCCGCATAGCTGCGATTGCCTGTGCCAGAGTCGGAACTTCTACAAGCTCCATCGCCTTATCTCGTACGCGCGCTTTGGTCCCAACCGGAACAAGTAGGCGACTAAAACCTAAGCGCGCAGCTTCACTGACTCGTTCGGTCATATGTGGCACGGGACGAACATCGCCAGACAGGGTGACCTCGCCAATTGCTGCGACATTAAGCGCAATAGGTGCATCTTGGCTTGCCGATACAACAGCAAGGCAGACAGCCAAATCGCTTCCGGGATCAGAAAGGCGAATACCACCGATTGTTGCCAAGAATACGTCTTTGTCGAAAAGTTTTAGTGATGCGGCGCGTTCTGAAACTGCAATGAGCATTGCCATGCGAGAACTATCTAGACCGGAGACTCCACGGCGTGGATTGGGGTTGGTTGTAGGTGCAACGAGTGCTTGAACTTCAGCGGTGAGTGCGCGATTTCCTTCAACAGTTACGGTAATACATGTTCCGGCAACAGGCGTATCGCGATGTCCACGAAAGAGCATGCTCGGATCAAGAACTTCTTCCATGCCGGTGTCTGTCTGTTCAAAGGCGGCAACTTCTAGCGATCCATAACGGTTTTTCACTGATCTCAGCAAGCGTAAGGAAGTGTGTGCGTCACCTTCGAGCGTCAAGGTTGCATCAACGATGTGTTCCAAGGCTCGAGGACCAGCAACATTTGAATCTTTCGTCACTTGGCCAATCAAAATAATTGGAAGATTTCGCGTTTTTGCGACGCGTGTCAGTGCTTGCGCAACTTCCATTACTTGGGTGACGCCACCGGCACGTCCTTCAATATCTGAAGACGCCATTGTTTGCACCGAGTCGACAATGACGAGCGCGAGGTCTGGTGAGTGTTCATCAATATGGCCGATGGCTGCACCAAGTTCGGTGTCATCCGCAAGAAGCAGATACTCACTCGTTGCTCCGATGCGTTGGGCGCGAATAGCGATCTGCTCGACTGATTCTTCGCCTGAGATGTACAGCACCGGGCGCTTGAGTCGTTTGGCAACGGAATCAGCGATGGCCAAAACAAGGGTGCTTTTGCCGGACCCGGGAGCTCCGCTCAGTAAACACATTTGGCCCGCAACCAGCCCACCGCCAAGTACTCGGTCAAATTCTGCGATGCCAGTGGTGATGCGTGGGACTGGTCCAAGTTTTGTAATAGAAGAAACCGGGCGTGCGGGCCGCAAGGGAACTTTGCCCGAGAGGTTGCTCTTCATGCCAGGGGCTTGGGCGGTTGGTGAGTCCAATTCCATAGTGCCGAAGGCATTGCATTGTGGGCACTTGCCGGCCCACCGAATCGTGGCGGCACCACATGCGGTGCAACTGTATGAACTGGTGACCTTGGCCATGGGTTGACGCTATCGGGCAGGGCTGACGATCTAGTGCGGGTCGGCTGGATGTGGCGCGATGTCTAAGCCACTTGTGGTGCGCATGAGCTCGAGTTTGCGGCATGCCTCGGCCACGATTTCGTAGGCCTGTGCCCCAATCAGGGCAACCATCTCGGTCTTGCTGCTGATATAGACCGGCTCAGTACCAATGTGAGCAGCTGGGTTGGAGCTGCAATACCAATCAAGATCATGCCCGCCAGGGCCCCAGGAACCGCGATCGAATTCACCGAGAACCACGACGGTTGTCTCTGTTTCATCGGGATGCTCGACATTCTCAAAGGAGCGACGCATAGGCACTTGCCAACACACCTCGGGCTTGGTCTCAACGAACGAGACCCCTTCACGTTCGGCAAGGTGATGAAGTGCGCAGCCGTAGCCACCTGCAAAATCTGGGTCGTTATGAAAAATACAAGCCTTGCGAACTACCCGGGTCTTCCATTCGCCCTCTTCTTTAACCATCCAGCCCTTTTTCGTGCCGGTCTTATGGTTTTGCCAGAGACTTGCATCGAGTTTAGCGACCCATTTCTCAGTGCGTTGCCGGTCTTCTTTGTCAGAAAAGTGCGCACCCAGAGTGCAGCAACCAGCTTCAGGTGAGGATGCATAGATACCCGGACAGCCGCGACCAAAGATGCAGGTCCAGCGAGATGTCAGCCAGGTGAGGTCAGCACGGATGCGTTGATCTTCATCGGCTGGATCAGTGAACTCAAACCACTGTCGAGGAAAGTCCAACATCACTTCAGCCATGGCGACACTCTATGCGAACACCGGGGGAAGGAATAGCGAGGCGGGTATGGGCTGGCAGATGAATTTGAGTACCGTTGGCATGTGCGCATGGGAGTTCTCGACATAGGTTCCAACACGGTCCATCTTTTGCTTGTCGACGCCCATTACGGGGCAGCACCAATCCCAGCCTCCAAACTCAAGATTCCATTACGTCTTGCCGAACATCTCACGCCCGAAGGCAATGTCGACGACGAGGCCGTTGAGACGCTGCTTGAATTCATCCGCAAATCTCAGAGCTTGGCTGAAGACCTCGGGGTCAGCGAGCTGATGGCCTTTGCGACGAGTGCTATTAGAGACGCGGGCAATGGCGTCAATGTGCTCAATCGCGTAATGGATGAAACCGGCATACAGGTTGAAGTGCTCTCCGGCGAAGACGAGGCACGAATGACATTCTTGGCAGTGCGGCGCTGGTTTGGCTGGTCTGCTGGTCGTTTGCTCGTGGTTGACATCGGCGGTGGATCCTTGGAACTAGCCTCTGGCGTTGACGAAGAACCGGATGTTGCGGTCTCCTTGCCGTTAGGAGCGGGCCGACTCACCCGGGAGTATTTCCACAACGATCCGCCAACGCCAGATGAATTACGCAAACTGCGTAAGCACGTGCGCGCTTCGATTGCCAGTGTCGTAGGAAAGATGCATCGCGGCGGAGTGCCGCGAATCGCAGTGGGTTCATCCAAAACTCTTAAGCAACTCGCACGCATCGCAGGTGCGCCATCTTCAAGTGAGGGCTTGTTCGTTGACAGGGAACTGACTTTGACTTCAGTGAAGAGACTGGTCAACGAGCTCGCTGTTCTTCCCGTGGCTGAGCGCGCTTTGATTCCAGGAGTATCTGAAGGTCGAGCTGAGCAATTGCTCGCAGGAGCAATTGTTGCCGAAGCCGCGATGGAACTGCTTGGTATCGACGAAGTCTCAATTTGTCCTTGGGCGCTTCGAGAAGGCGTGATTTTACATCGAATGGATGGACTGCCGACATGACGCAACTGCAGCCAGGGCTAACTTCATCGGAAGTTGCGACAAGAATCGCTGCAGGCCAGGTCAATATTGCACCGTCAGCAACGAGTCGCAGTCTGGCCGACATCGTTAAAGCCAACACACTCACACGTTTCAACTTCGTTATTGGCTCGATGTGGGTCGTCATGTGGATCGTTGCGCCATTTCAGGATTCCCTATTTGGATTTGCGATCGTCGCCAACACCGCTATTGGAATTGTTCAGGAATATCGCGCGGCCCGGGCTCTGGAACGTTTGTCGGTGCTTGGTGCCGCACGGCCAATCGTTCGGCGTGACGGCATCGATGTAGAGATAGATGCAAGTGAAGTTGTTCTTGGTGATTTCATTTTGCTTTCAGCGGGTGATCAACTTGTTGTCGATGGTGTGATCGTGGAATCACAAGGTTTAGAAATCGATGAAAGTTTGCTCACAGGTGAGGCAGATTCTGTTGACAAAGTGCACAATGATGAAGGAATGTCAGGATCATTTGTTGTTGCGGGCAGTGGGCTTATGCAGGCAACACGCGTTGGCCGTGATTCGTTTGCGGCTGGTTTAACCGAACAGGCCAAGAAGTTCCACCTCACTAATTCGGAATTGCGTGATGCCATCAACGGTTTTATTCGCGCAGTTTCCTTCCTGCTGTTGCCGGTCGGCGCCTTGTTGCTCTACTCGCAAGTTGTGCGCGCTGATGCCTCGTGGCCAGATGCCATTCGCGGCACGATCGCGGGCATGGTCACGATGGTTCCCGAAGGTTTAGTGCTACTCACCAGCATCGCGATGGCGGTGTCAGTCATACGGCTTTCGGCAAAGAAAGTGCTCGTTCAAGACATGCCTGCTGTTGAAGTATTGGCTCGTGTCGACACCATTTGTGTTGACAAAACCGGAACACTCACTGAGCCCGGAATGCACGTTCGTGAACTCGTCACCTTGCAGGGTTCAGTTGAAGAGCTTCAAGAAGTTCTCGGTGCTTTGGCAACCGTTGAATCAATACCGAACCCCACACTTGCAGCAGTCGCTGATTCATATCCCACCTCAACGTGGACAGTGATTTCAAGCGTTCCATTTTCTAGTGCACGCAAATGGTCAGGTGCGACCTTCGCTGATCGCGGAACCTGGGTCCTCGGCGCACCAGAAATGATTATTGATTCCGGCCATCCTGCGCTGGCTCAAGCAGAACAACTTGCCACTGACGGCTCGCGAGTGCTTGCGGTTGGCAAAGCTGAAACCGAAATGAATGCGGATCTACCCGTGAGTGGACTGGAAATTTTTGGGTTGGTTCTGATCGATCAACGGCTGCGCTCAGATGCCGCCGAGACAGTGCAGTACTTCCTTGATCAGGGGGTCAACATCAAAGTGATCTCAGGTGACAACGCAGTCACCGTTGGGGCCATCGCGACGCTGGCTGGCGTTCCTGGGGCTGATGCACCCGTGGATGCACGCACGTTGCCCAGTGACCCCGCTGAGTTGAGCGCTGCAGTGATGCGCTCCTCGGTATTTGGCCGCGTCACACCTGCACAAAAGCAAGCGATGGTGGATGCGTTGCATCTTCAAGGATTAACCGTTGCTATGACAGGCGATGGTGTCAACGATGTGCTGGCGTTGAAGTCGGCAGATCTTGGTATTTCGATGGGTTCGGGGTCTGCTGCAACTCGAGCCGTAGCCCAATTGGTCTTACTTGATAACAAGTGGTCGGTTATGCCAGGTGTGGTAGCTGAAGGCCGTCGAGTGCTCGGCAACATTGAACGAGTTTCCGATGTTTTCCTGACGAAGTCCTTTTACGCGATACTGATTTCAATCGCGACTGGCATCTTTGCTGTGGAATTTCCATTCTTACCAAGGCATCTCACCTTGATTGGCGCACTCACCATCGGCATCCCGGGATTCTTTCTTGCTCTGATGCCAAACACCGAGCGTTTTCGTCCTGGTTTCTTTAAGCGGGTATTGCTGTTTACAGCGCCAGCCGGAACCATCTGCGCTATCGCGGCCTTCACTAGTTATGGGGCAGCACTTGGGGTCGGTGAGCCAGTGAGTAGTGCGCAATCGGCAGCAACCGTCACTTTGTTCATTGTTGCCATGGCAGTACTCACCCAAAGTGCTCGGCCACTCAATTTCATTCGACTTGCCCTCGTCGCCACAATGATTGTTGCTTTTGTAGCAGTTTTATTCATTCCTTGGCTATCGAAATTCTTTGCTCTTTCACTTTCACCCGAACGCTACTCAGCTGTCGCTGTTGTAGTTGGGGTGATCGGCGCAATTTTGGTGGGCATCGCAACGAAAATCACAGATCGGTGGCGTCGGGCACCATGACAGCTCCGCTGGTCGGACTTTCAACTTCGTCGGTATTCCCTGAATCCACAGAAGCTGCTTTCGCTATCGCTGCCGAACTCGGATACGACGGGGTAGAAGTGATGGTCGGCACGGATGCGGCCAGTCAAGATTCGTACCTCCTCAACGAACTCGTCCAGGAGTACCAAGTCCCGGTCTTATCCATTCATTCACCGTGTTTGCTCGTGACTCAGCGGGTTTGGGGCTCTGACCCCTGGGGAAAGCTTCAGCGCGCGCAGGTCACAGCAGAAGCACTTGGCGCTCGCACGGTTGTGGTGCATCCTCCTTTTCGGTGGCAAAGAAGTTATGCCCAAGAATTCGTCACTGGTCTTGCCCGAATGGATGATGAGACGGACATCGTCTTTGCGGTTGAAAACATGTTTCCGTGGCGGGCGCTGTCACAGGAGATCACGGCTTACGCCCCAAGCTGGGATATCCGAGACGAGGAATACGCCAACACCACGGTGGATCTCTCGCATACATCCGTCTCTCAGACCGACGCGCTTGATTTGGTACGCAGTCTTGGAAACCGGGTAGCTCACATGCACTTGGCCGATGGGCGAGACACGGCAAAGGATGAGCATCTGATTCCGGGGCGAGGGACTCAGCCAGTTGCACAGGTGCTTGCTCACTTGGCTGGCGTCGGATTCAGCGGCAATCTGATTGTGGAAGTCAACACCCGGTCGGCTCAAACGCGTCAGGAGCGAGCGGCAGACCTCGCCGAAGCTTTGACCTTCACCCGAACTCACAGCGCACCCATGGCAGGCTAGGACTACTGCCGGGTCAAGTGACGTGCGGCGTAGAAAGGCTGCAATGACGCACATAGTTGTACTGGGTGGCGGTGTCATGGGCGAGGCCTTGATAGCTGGGCTACTGCTACTCGATCCAAAACCGAACATTGTTGTGGTTGAACAGCGCGAAGATCGTGGTCAAGAATTAGTCGAGCGCTATGGCGTTTCATGTGCGGATTCACGCACAGCTGTGGCAGGGGCACAAGTGATCATTGCGGTGGTGAAGCCGCAAGACATGCGAGCTGCTCTCGACGAGATTTCTGATGTTGTGCCAACTGGCGCGTTAATCATCTCGATCGCAGCAGGAGTGACCACCGAAACAATTGAATCGCTGGTTCCACAGGCGGCAGTTGTTCGCGCGATGCCTAACACACCCGCAAGAATTCAGCGTGGAGTCATCGGGATGAGTGCCGGCCTCACATGCCAGCCCGAGCAGTTTGCTCAGGCTGTTGAACTCTTGAGCGCAGTCGGTGTTGTCTTAGAGATTCCAGAGTCTCTGCAAGATGCGATAACAGCAACTTCAGGCAGCGGTCCCGCCTATGTGTTCTATCTCGCTGAAGCAATGATGCTTGGGGCCCAGCAAGCAGGTTTGTCGCACGATGATGCGCGCACAGCGGTGGCGCAGACGATACTTGGATCGGCAGAACTCCTTGCGGCATCTACGCAATCTCCTGTTGAGTTACGAGCGAATGTGACTTCACCAAACGGAACAACTGCTGCAGCAATTGCTACTTTTGATGAGCATGGCGTTCGAGACGGCATCATTGCAGGCATGGTCTCAGCTCGCGATCGCAGTGCGGAATTATCGGGGTCATGAGCGACCGTGTTGGTGTGGTGTGGGATGACAAACTCAAGGGCTATGACTTTGGTCCAGGCCATCCGCTAGCACCAATTCGCACGCAGTTAGCGATACGGCTTAGCGCAGCATTCGAGTTATTCGATCAAGAGAATGTTGTTCTTCTCAGTCCAGTGGTTCCTGCTTCGCGGGCAGACCTCGAAAGAGTGCATACTTCGCAATACATTGACGTAGTCGTAGCGGCATCAAGTGATTCTTCTTTAGTTGATGAGCAGCATGGACTTGGTACGGCTGATGTTCCAGTGTTTGCGAACATGCATGAAGAGTCTGCGCGCGTATGTGGTGCAACCCTGATGGCAGCCCAAGCCCTGCACTCAGGCGAGTTTGATCACGCGGTGAGTTTGGCGGGCGGGCTACACCATGCCATGCCTGCATCCGCTGAAGGATTCTGTGTCTACAACGACATCGCCGTCGGCATTCAATGGTTGCTCGATCAAGGCTATGAGCGCATCGCCTATCTGGATCTAGATGTTCATCACGGCGATGGAGTGCAGGCAATGTTCTGGGACGACCCAAGAGTCGTCACGATTTCGTTACATGAGAGCCCAAAAACTCTCTTTCCCGGCAGTGGATACCCGCAAGAAAGTGGTGGTCCCAATGCTCCGGCCTCGGCAATCAACGTTGCCTTGCCTGCTGGAACGGGGGATCAAGGTTGGCTGCGAGCCTTCTCGGCGATCGTCCCTGACGTATTGGAAGCCTTTGATCCACAGATATTGGTTACTCAAAATGGTGCAGATGCGCACGTGTTAGACCCTCTGGCGCACCTAACGATGAGTCTTGATGGGCAACGAAGTTCCTACGAATTAGTACACCGATGGGCACATAAGTACGCAGCGGGCAAGTGGCTCGCAGTTGGTGGTGGTGGATACGCCTGGGTGGAAGTGGTTGCTCGCGCTTGGACCCACTTGATAGCCGAAATCACGGGGCATCCGATTGAACCAGGAACGCCATTACCCGCTGAATACCGTGCTTTTGTTGAGTCAGAGCTTGGGCAAATAAGCCCGGAATTGATGACTGATGGCCATACGCCTTGGGCTCGTCCTTTTGACAGTGGGTATGACCCAGAGGACCAGGTAGACCAAGCGATATTGGCCACTCGGAGGGCAATTTTTCCGGGCTGGGGTCTCGTGATTGAGCCGGTAGAATGGTTTTAGTGGGAAGAAGTAATCCCCTTCGCCTTTGCTTTATGGGCTGGGGGCACTAGATTGCCGTTTCGCGATGCAAGTCGTCGGTCACCGGGATGCCGGTGCGATTGGGTCGCAGGAAGTTTGGTGTGAGATGTCGACAAGCACTGACCGTTCGCTCAGCGAGGTCCGGTTTCTGACCGTTGCTGAAGTGGCTGCGCTCATGCGTGTGTCGAAGATGACTGTGTACCGCTTGGTTCACCACGGTGAACTGACTGCTGTGCGCGTCGGTCGCTCATTTCGTGTTCCTGAGCAAGCTGTTCATGACTATCTACGCGATTCCTACGTCGAAACCGCGTAAGCGCACCCCCTGACCAAGCCAGCCGCTTGGCAAAGTTTGAGTCGCGATAGGCTCGAGTCTTCAAATCATGGGTGATTTTCACCTTTTAGCAATAAACGTGAGGTTCCTTCAATGGGTTCAGTTATCAAGAAGCGTCGCAAGCGTATGGCGAAGAAGAAGCATAAGAAGTTGCTTCGCCGTACTCGAGTGCAGCGCCGTAACAAGAAGAAGTAGAGACACTTTGCGGCCATGGTCTCAGCGTCTAGTGCAGCTCGCGCTGCAGGAAGCACCGAACCACAGGCTGCGCGCGTTCACCTAGATCCAGAAATTCCCGGCCGCGAAGCCACTGACGTGTTGCAGCATCTCTTTGAGATGCTGCAATCAACGTTGAATGCTTCGGGTTCGGTAGATGACTTTGGTTTTGACCCTGAATTCACTTAAACGATTCTTTTGCCGATTATTCGGCTGATTTACCATGCCTGATTTCGTGTACAAACCATGGGCGTGGAAAACATTTCAGTTGCTTCGCCGTTTGGTGCAACGAACAAACATTTTCGAATAAAGAATTAGCGCGTTCTTCGTAGGCGCGAGGTCACAAACCCAATTGTTAGACCAGCTGCCAGAACACCTGCGGCTGCGAGAGCCGTAGGCGAAGTTACTTTGCGTAGATGAGCCCGGGCGCGGAAATCTTCGATTGGCCAGTCATGTAGTTGTGCATGCGCACGTAACTTTGGATCAGGATTTACACAGACGGGATTACCAACATTGGTCAACATCGGTATGTCATTTGCTGAATCCGAATAAGCCCAACATTGCGAAAGGTCAAGGCCTTCGCGAATGGCTAGCGCTCGCACTGCCTCGGCTTTTGCTTGCCCGTGCAGCGGTGCGCCAACGAGTTTTCCGGTGTAACAGTTCTCTTCTATTTCAGAAACGGTACCGAGGGCGCCTGTGAGCCCTAATCGCTTTGAAATTACCTGAGCTAACTCAATCGGGGTCGCGGTCACGAGCCAGACTTGGCGTCCGGCGTCAACATGTTCCTGAGCTAAAGCCAGGGTGCCAGGGACAAGTTTGTCAACCATTGAGTCGTCGAAAATTTCTTGGCCAAAGGCAATGATGTCATCGACTCGCCGACCTTTGACAAAGGCCAATGCGGATTCAGTGGCAAGCGCGACATCATCAAGATTTTCAGTCCCCCGCACCAGAAAGCGGGCTTGTGCCATTCCGAATGCCGCAACTTCTCGCGGTGTGAAGAATTTGCGTCGGGCCATGCCGATTGCAACGTGGAACAAGCTTGAACCGCGCATGATGGTGTTGTCGACATCAAAAAAAGCAGCTGCAGTTTTTGGATCAAAGTCTGTGGGCAGTTGTGCGGCAGCGGCAGCGGCTAACCCGGCAATTCGTGCACGGTCCACATCTTCTGCCATTTAGTGAGCGTAGTCTGAGTCGTGTGAGTCAATTACCGATCAGTCGCGTGCAGCTCATCGGTAAACCTGACTGTCATCTGTGCCAAGAAGCTCGAGCAGTCGTGGCTACGGTCTGCGCGGAGTTGGATCTGACGTGGGTAGAACATTCGATCTTGGATGACCATGGCCTCTATGACCAATACTGGGAGCGGATTCCGCTTGTGCTTGTGGATGAGAAGATTGTTGGGTTCTGGCGGATCGATCCAGAGCACTTACGAGGGATATTGTCCGAATAACGGATACACGCGTCCGATCAACTTTGTGCGTGAAGGCACAAATGCTTACCCTTAGCAGGTGGCCGGTAGTTCAAAGGCCGCATTCACGAGGTCTTCCCGCGGTATCTCCCGATACCAGCGCCTAGTGAAACAACCCTGGAGCACCGTGTCGTTGTCCCGCCAACTTGGCTCGAGTCGCACACGCGACGATGGGCGCGGAATTCCCGACGCCACCGTTGCGCGGTTACCCATATATCACCGGGTTTTGCGTGGGCTAGCTGATGACGGAGTGCACACAGTTTCCTCCGACACTTTGGCGCAAAGGTGCGGTGTTAGTTCGGCGAAGTTACGCAAAGACCTGTCACATCTTGGTTCGTATGGCACTCGAGGCGTTGGCTACGAAGTTGCGTTCTTGAGTTATCACATCAGTCGCGAACTTGGTTTGAGTCAGCCTTGGGGCGTAGTGATCGTTGGCGTTGGCAATTTGGGCCACGCTTTGGTTTCGTATAAAGGTTTTGCCTCACGTGGATTTGAAATTGTCGGGCTTCTAGATTCACACCCCGACGTCATTGGCGAAAAAGTGTGTACGGGTGGAAGAGACCTAGTGGTGCAACCGCTCACCGAACTTGAGAATCTCGTTAAGGCGAGCAGTGCAAGCATTGCGGTGATTGCAACACCGGCCAGTGCCGCGCAAAAGGTATGCGATCGACTTGTTGCTACTGGCGTGCGCAGTATTTTGAATTTCGCGCCATCGGTACTCACCGTTCCGGTAGGTGTCGAGGTGCGCAAAGTCGACCTTGCAGTTGAACTTCAAATACTTGCCTTCCACGAGCAACGTCGAGTCGATGACCTGACGCCGCTAGCGCAGGTGATGCAGGCATGACAACACAATCCCTCAGCACCTCGAAACCCAAGGTGCCAAAACAGGTAGTTCCTCCCCAACCGGAGGTTGCTCCAACGAAGACGTCCACTTCCACCACTACCGCAGGAGAGCACCCAGTGACTCGTGCAGCAACCGCAGCAGATACCGCAACAGTTCCGGCAAAGGTCGTCCGCAAGAAGATAGCCGTGGGAACAGTGGCACTCGTCGCAGCAGGACCCGGAGATCCAGATCTCCTCACTTTGCGAGCAGTCGCCTTGATGCGTGATGCCGATGTCATCGTCGCCGATGAATCAACTGAAGCCATCGCTCGTGTGTATGCAAGCGCAACAACAGAATTTATTGTTGCTGGAGATCATGGCAAGGCCATGATCGATGCTGCTCGCGAAGGCAAGAATGTGGTGCGGCTCATCGCTGGAGATCCAATCATTGATGGTTCCTTAGTTGCTGAAGCTGCGGCTTTGCGCAAAGCAAAGGTGCCATTCGAAGTCGCTCCCGGTGTTAGTGATGTCACGGGTATTCCCGCTTATGCAGGCTTCAGCCTTACTGGCGGTCGGGTTCGCCAGATTCGAGTAGTAGATGGCACTGAAGTAGATCTTCCATGGGCTGATCTGATGCAGCCAGGTATCACTACGGTGTATCTCAATGGTGCTGATTCTTGCGCCGAAATTGCAGCAAATCTGATTGCCGCTGGCGCTGATCCAAAGACGCCAATCGCTGTCACTCGTCAAGGCACCACGGTTGATCAGCGCACCCTTGCTGGCACCCTGAGTGAAATTGGTGCAATCGCAAAGCGCTCAAAGCAGGCTGGTCCTGGCGTGGTAGTCGTGGGTGAGGTTGTTGCCCAACGTGAAAAGGCTGACTGGTTTGAAGCTAAGCCGCTCTTTGGCTGGCGCGTATTGATTCCACGCACGCAGGAGCCAACAGATTCCATCTCAGCGCTATTGCGCCGCCATGGAGCCGTGCCGATGGAGGTGCCAACGATTTCCGTTGAGCCGCCACGCACCCCACAGCAAATTGATCGCGCTATCCACGGTTTAGTTTCGGGTCGCTATGAGTGGATCGGATTCACTTCGGTTAATGCTGTTCGTGCAATCCGCGAGAAGTTGGCCTCATATGGACTCGATGCCCGTTCGTTTGCCGGACTCAAAGTTGCAGCAGTTGGCGAAGCAACAATCGCGGCCTTAATCGATTTTGGTGTGCGTCCAGATTTGGTAACCGAAGGTGATCAAACAACCGCCGCCTTGCTCGAGGAATGGCCTGCCTACGATTCGCTCACCGATCCGATCAACCGCATCTTTTTACCGCGGGCTGACATCGCCACTGAGTCACTTGTCGCCGGTTTAACGGAATTAGGTTGGGAAGTCGAAGACATCACGGCCTTCCGAACTGTGCGTGCTGCACCACCTCCGGCTGAAACTCGCGAAGCCATTAAAACGGGTGGCTTCGATGCTGTGCTGTTCACCTCGAGCAGCACTGTTCGCAACTTAGTTGGCATTGCGGGTAAACCGCACCACACCACAGTGGTGGCTTGCATTGGCCCGCTCACTGTTAAGGCTGCGCAAGAGCACGGTCTTCGCGTAGATGTCGAAGCCGACAGCACTACGTTGATCGGGCTCGTTGAAGCGCTTGCCGCTCATGGTGAAGAACTACGTCTGGCCGCACTTGAAGCGGGCGAGGGTAGTTGGCGACCAAGTCGACGACGTACTCCAACGCGACGTAAGGCGTAACTGCACATGGCTACACCAGAGCGCACTGTTGTTCATCTTCTGCGCCACGGAGAAGTCGACAATCCTCAGGGCGTGCTTTACGGACGCCTTCCAGGTTATGTGTTATCTGATCTTGGGCATGAAATGGCCCAGCGTGCAGCCAAGGCATTGAGTGGTCACGACATCACGGGAGTTGTCTCTTCACCAATGGAGCGTGCTCAGCAAACTGCGTCTCCGATGGCAGCTACTCACGGCCTGGAAATCTCGACTGATCCGCGCCTCATTGAAGCTGACAATGTCTTTGAAGGACAACGCGTAAGTGTTGGTGACGGAGTTCTCAAGCAGCCGCGCACTTGGAAGCACCTGTACAACCCTTTTAAGCCGTCCTGGGGAGAGCCGTACGACATTGTCGCGGCTCGCATGACCGAGGCTGTTCATGCAGCGCGTGATCAATTCCTTGGCGGCGAAGTAGTACTTGTGAGTCATCAATTGCCGATCTGGATTGCCCGCCTTGCAGCAGAGCAACGCCGCTTGTGGCATGACCCGCGCAGCCGGCAATGCTCGCTCGCATCGATTACTTCACTGACCTACCGAGACGGCGAACTCTTGGCAATCACCTACACCGAGCCTTCACGAGATTTGCTTGAAAAAGCCAGCAAGGTGGCTGGCGCGTGACATTCGTCACCGCCTGAGCATCCATGCGCATTACCAATACAAGAATCGCTTCCGGTGTCGCATTATTAGTTATGTCGTCTGTGCTGGTATCTGGCTGTAGCGATGCAAAGAACACGGCATCTGCGGGCAGCGAGACCAACTTCGTTGCCGGTGACGGTTCAATCGAAGTCGTGGCAGTCGAGAAGCGAGTACCGGCCCCAGATTTCACTCTCAGGACTTTGGGCGGATCTGATTTCACACTCAGCAAACAACTTGGCAAAGTTGTTGTGATGAACGTGTGGGCTTCATGGTGTGCACCTTGTCGCGCAGAAGCACCCGAGCTGCAAGAGGTGTGGGCGAAGTCCAACCAGAAAAAAGTGCAGTTCGTTGGTCTTGATACGCGGGATTCAGACACGGCTGCACAAAACTTTGTCGATAGATACGGGATCACTTATCCGCAGGCGATCGATACGCAAGCACAAGTGCAGTTGCTCTTTCGCGAAACCTTGCCAGCGCAAGCCATTCCGTCAACGTTGATTGTTGATGCTCAGGGCAACGTCGCAGCCCGTATTCTTGGTGCGACGACGCAAGCCGCGCTTCGCAGTGTGATCGATGACGTACAAAAGAGCACATCATGATCACGGATGTGATCTCAGAAGGCACCTTGCTTTTCGCGTTACCCCTGGCCTTCGCTGCTGGACTCCTAGCTTTTGCTTCGCCTTGTGTCCTACCGCTAGCTCCGGGCTATTTGTCTTACATCACGGGGCTCACCGGTGCAGAACTCGCGGATGTCAAAGGCAATCGCGGCCGGGTGCTTCTTGGCAGTGTGTTGTTTGTCGCCGGCTTCAGCATCATTTTCGTGTCCTATGGAGTTCTCTTTGGCTCCATCGGATCAACGTTGTTGGAATATCAGGAAACCATTGATCGCGTCCTTGGGGTAGTTGTCATTGTGATGGGCCTAGCGTTCATGGGATTTATTCCTGGACTGCAACGCGAATGGCGCATGCATCGCTTACCCACCTGGGGGGTTGCAGGCGCACCAATCCTTGGGGTTCTTTTCGGTTTGGGATGGTCTCCGTGCATCGGACCGACCCTTGCTGCTGTACAAAGTTTGGCTTTTACAGAAGCAAGCGCAGCGCGTGGAGCCTTGTTGTCACTGGTCTATTGCTTAGGGCTTGGTTTGCCATTTGTTTTGCTTGGATTGCTCTTCACCCGAATGGGACGAGCGATCGGTTGGATCCGTAACCACTACGAACTTGTGATGCGCATCGGTGGTGCGATGCTGGTAGCAGTGGGAGTACTACTCGTCACTGGACTTTGGCTTGATTTCACTATTTGGTTGCGGGTAACTATTCCTGGATTCGAGACAGCGCTATGACGAATTTGCCACCAATGACCAACACCGGGTTTTTCCGTTGGCTGTGGCGTCAACTGACCAGTATGAAGACTGCGCTTGTTCTGCTCTTCTTATTGGCCTTAGCGAGCGTTCCCGGTTCGGTTTATCCTCAGCGCGGTGTTGACCCGATCAAGGTGCGTAATTTCATAACTAACTCTCCGACGTGGGGACCAATTCTGGACCGACTCGGGTTCTTCGAGGTGTACTCCTCCCCTTGGTTCTCAGCGGTATATCTCTTACTTTTCGTATCACTCATTGGTTGCGTCATACCTCGCGTCGGTGTTCATTACCGAGCGATGCGCAGCGCTCCGCCTCCAGTCCCTCGGATACTGGAACGCTTCGCGGGTACTCGCGAGAACATTGCTACGGCGAGCACTGAAGAGGTGCTGAGCGAAGTTACTGAGACATTGCGCAAAGCCAAATGGCGAGTAGTAGCGGGGCCGGTTGAGTCGCCAACTTGGGTGGCAGCCGAAAAAGGATATCTGCGTGAAACTGGGAACTTAGTTTTCCATTTGTCGTTGCTGTTTGTTCTTGCTGCGATTGCTATAGGTGGGCTCTTTGGCTGGAAGGGCAATGTGATTGTTCGCGAGGGTTCGGGATTTTCCAATACCGTTACGCAGTACGACGCCTGGGGTGGCGGACGCTATACAGATGCTCAAGCGCTTCCGCCATTCTCCTTCACCCTTGATAAGTTCACGGTTGATTTTGAGCGTGGAGTCGCCCAGCGGGGTGCCCCTCGCGCCTTCGAAGCCGAAATGTCGTACAAAGTAGACCCGACAGCACCGATAGAACACAGACTTGTTGAAGTTAATGAACCCCTAGTGGTGAGCGGCGCAAAGGTGTTCTTGGTTGGTCATGGGTACGCGCCATTAATCAAAGTGACAGATGAGACTGGCAAGGCAGTTTTCGAAGATGCCGTGCCATTCCTGCCACAGGACGGCAATGGCACGGCAACGGGAGTCGTAAAAATACCCGACTCCACTCCGCAACTTGGCATTCAGGCGTTGTTCCTTCCGACTGCGGCACTTGATGAAGTTCTTGGGCCGCACTCAACTTTTCCTGGGCCTGATGACCCGGCCGTATTCATGTCAGCTTGGAAGGGTGATCTTGGTTTGAATACTGGAAAGCCCCAAAGCGTCTACCGGCTTGTGACAGACAACATGACCAAGATTGGCCTCGAGCAACTCAAGCCAGGGCAGAGTTGGACCTTGCCAGATGGCTCAGGAACGGTCGCGTTCTTGGGGTACAAGCGTTGGGCGTCATTCCAAATCGCCTATGACCCAGGCAAGGAGATCGCCTTGATCTTCGCGGCCTTGGCAATCATCGGGCTCACGATGTCGCTGTTCATTCGTCGCCGACGGGTGTGGGTGAAAGTTGTCGAGCGCGATGGGGTTACCGTTATCCAAGTTGCCGGAATTATGCGCGCTTCGACACTTGAAGATAAAGATATTGGCGCGCTGTCAGAGGATCTTGATCTTGTTGAGCAAGCCCTCCAAGCAGCAGGTGTCGCACGGGGAATAACCGAGGAGGAACGTTGAGCCCAGAGTCACTCGCACGCATAAGCAACGTGATGATTTATTCATCGATGTTGGTTCTGACCTTCGCGATGTTTTCGTTTGCTGCCTCCTTCGCAGGCGGGCGCAGGCGGGCAAGTAGTTCTGTGACTGAATCTACGATGAGTGCTGGCGGCGCTGCTGTTCTCACCCAAACTGTCGTAGAGACTGAAATTCCTGGGCGACGTGCGTCAAATATTGGCATCTCCTTAACCTGGTTGGCGTTTGCGCTATTACTTGCAGGTGTTGTCCTGCGTGGAGTCTGGGCCGGACGTGCGCCGTGGGGCAACATGTATGAGTTCTCGATCACTGCTGCCCTAGGCGTGCTTGGCGTTTTCCTGATTGCTAACACGAGAATTGATCTACGTTGGCTTGGACTTTTCATCGTGATCCCCGTTTTGCTGACACTGGGGGTGGCCGTCACTGTGCTCTACACCGAAGCTGCTCAACTGGTGCCAGCTTTGAAGTCCTATTGGCTCGTGATTCACGTGCTTGCTGCGATCATTTGTTCCGGAGCCTTCACCATTGCTGCTGCAACTGCCGGACTCTCGTTCGTGAGTGATCGCGCTGAGCGCAAAGCCGCAGCGGGCGTAGAAGTCACCGGAATCTTGGCAACGCGAATTCCTAATGCTGAGCGCCTTCGTTCCATCACGAACAAGACTCTCGCCTTTGCCTTCCCACTATGGACATTCACCGTGGTTGCTGGGGCGATCTGGGCCGAGAACGCGTGGGGTCGTTACTGGGGCTGGGACCCTAAAGAAACGTGGGCATTCATCACCTGGGTGATTTATGCGGCTTATCTTCATGCGCGGTCTACCGCAGGCTGGCGCGGAAATAAGGCCTCACTCATTGCCTTGGCTGGCTGGATCGCATTCTTGATGAACTACTTCGGGGTGAACTTTCTGGCAAACAGCCTGCATTCATATGCAGGGGTTGGTAGTTAGGTCGCATCTCCTCGGCGTTCGCGCATTTTGCGACGCCATTCATCTTCATCAAGTTTTGCCAGAAAACGAGGGTCGTCATCGGGGGCCACTGGGCCACGACGGCCGCGTCGCTTTCCGGGAGTTGGCCTTGTTCGCCCAAAGAGCACCCAAAGCAATCCACCGAGAATAGGGAGAAGTAACACGATCAACAGCCAAATGCCGCGGGGTAAATTTCGCACCCCTGATTTCGGTGACTGAATTACGTCAACGACGAACCAGATGTAGAGCGCCACCACGCAGATGATGCCCAAAACTCTAATCACACATGCCTCCTAGGCACATTCTAACGCCCGTTCTTTCCACGCACACGCTAACTCCAGCGTGCACCTGCAGTTTTGCGTCACTTACTGTAAGGCTGTGACTCAACCTAAAAGCCGGTGGCTCAATTTTGTGACGTACACCATTGCGCGCTTATTGCTCTGGTTTGGTCTCTGGGCAATTCTGCAGTTCCTCACTCCAGTGAAGGGGATCTTGGCCCTCGTTCTCGCCCTATTAATTTCAAGCGCGATCAGCATCGTGTTACTTGACCGCCAGCGAGATGCAATGAGCGAAAGCGTCGGTGCATTCTTTAGTGGCATCAATTCTAAGATCGAGAGTTCGGCCGCTGCCGAAGATAAGTGGCAGCAAGAGATCCTTCGCGCACAATCAAGCCCAGGCGAGCAAAGCTCCAGCACCGAGTCCGTAGATCAAGACGAGCAGACCACTTTGCTTGAGGGCAACGACCAGACTGGGTCCGACGGCGCCGCTGGTGACTAGACGAACGGGTTGAATCCCGAGCACAAAACTGACCAAGACCAGTAATAGCCACCAGGTTGTGAGGGCAGCGACAATCACGGTGAGGACCATGGCTGAAACCACAAACCCCACATAAAGCAAGCGAGTGCGATGGTCACCAAGTTTTACTGCGAGAGTTCGTTTACCTGCGCCAATATCAGTGGGAATATCGCGAAGGTTATTCACAACGAGCAATGTGCAAATGAGTAGACCGATAGCACAGGCAGCAAAAACATCTGCCGCAGTAATGGTGAACGTCTGTACGTAGACAGTTCCAAGAACGGGAACTAAGCCGAAGAAAACGAAAACAAAAACCTCACCAAGGCCAAGGTATCCGTAAGGATGTTTACCCCCAGTGTAAAACCAAGCTGCGGCCACACACGCCACTCCCACGATGGTCAACCACCACAGTGAAGTAATCAAAATCAGAGCCAGGCCGGCTAACATCGCTGCTGCAAAACAAGATAAGGCTGCGAATTTGACTTGTGAGGGTGTTGCAAGCTTCTGCCCAACAAGGCGAACTGGTCCGACACGCACTTCATCAGTTCCTTTGATTCCATCGCTGTAATCATTGGCGTAATTCACACCAATCTGAAGTGCGAGGGCGACAACGAGTGCAAGGAATACCCGCACCAAGATGAAGGAGTCGGCACGGGCAGCTAACCCACCACCGATGGCTACTGGAGCGATAGCTGAAGGCAACGTACGCGGCCGAGCGCCACCAATCCACTGACTTACCGTTGCCATAACGCTCCATCGCGAGTGAGTTGCAGGATTGATTGCCGATCAACTTTGTTGTTCGGCAATGTTGGAATTGCATCGAGAAAAGCAAAATAACGGGGAGTCGCGGCCGCGCCGAGAGCAAGGTTCACAACGCTGCGAAGTTCGATGCGAAGAGTGTGATGATCGACGTCACGAGCCGGTTCAATAAGCGCAAAGAGTTGATCTTCATCTCCGACATCAGGGACAGAAACTACAGCAGCCGCGACCACCCCCTCGCAATTATTGAGAATTTCTTCAACTGCCTGCAGCGAAACATTGACACCATTAATCGTTGTTACATCGTCGATGCGTCCGGTAACTGTGAGATGGT
Source organism: Actinomycetota bacterium (assembly GCA_947472655.1). Lineage (GTDB taxonomy): Bacteria > Actinomycetota > Actinomycetes > S36-B12 > S36-B12 > UBA11398. The sequence goes on along the minus strand of CANJCG010000001.1, from coordinate 17,049 downwards.
CAGTGAAGGTTCCAAGATCCCCAGTTCGATAACTACCCTGCACAAAACGCTGCGCAGTGAGTTCGGGCGCGCAGCGATAGCCAAGAGCAACCATGGCACCAGTCAAAGAGATCTCTGAACTTTCAGGGTCGATAGAAATGGTGACACCGGCAAGTGGTTGTGAGTTAAAGACGGCACCACCGGCAGTTTCCGTTGCACCGTAGGTTGTGGTCAACGTGATGCCCGCGGCCCTTGCCGCATCGGCTGTCACGGAAGGCAGGGGACCTCCGCCAACCAAGATTTGTGAACACTGCAGCAGCGCATCGATCCCCTCAGGATCGCTAAGAAGTCGGCGAACTTGAGCTGCGACAAGGGAGACCCGAATATCGCTGGATCGTTGGGTTGCTAAGTGAACTGCAGAGATAAATCCGGCCGGAGTGAATGGTTTTGCTCCACCCAAACTGTCCATCGGTAATGGGTCAAGCCCTGTTTCAAGGGCCCGTACGACCACATTGAAGCCACCCATTGAGGTGATGGGTAACGCGGCTATCCATTGTGGTGTTGCGCCGCCTTGGACCGCTGATGACAAGGCGCTCAACGTTGTGGCGCTATGCAGCACGCCCTTGGGGTTCTGGGTTGAGCCGGAAGTCGCCAGCACCACCGCCACTTCGTCGGTCTCTAGGGTCTGAGCTGGGTCGTCAGGACGAGTCGCAGCCAGGAGCTGTGCTAAATATTGAGGTGAGAATCCGGAGGTTTGCGCCGGGATGGGGGTGATCGCCGCTCCAGTGCCGCTCAGTGCCGCTCGTAGTGGACCAATGAGCGCACTTAACCCATCGGGGCCCGAAGGGACCGATATCGCAATGAGTGGTCGGGCCGGCATTAGGCCAATCGTAGTCGCGATAGCGTTCCGGTTATGGATACCCGTACGCGATACATCTTGCCTCCAGTCGTTGCCGCTGATTCGCCAGCAATGACCAACCCAGCGCATTCGTCAGCGACTCCGGCTTGTGAGTGGCAATCACAGGGTGAGTTCAACGATATTAAGTATGAGATTTCCCTTGGTGATGCAGAAGGTGTTGCCAAGATAACGATTAACCGCCCAGAGAAGCGCAATGCGTTTCGTCCACAGACCATTATTGAACTGATCGAGGCGTTCACTCGGGCGCGTGACGATGGACGCGTTGGTGTGATCATCTTGACTGGCCAAGGAGACTTAGCGTTTTGTTCAGGTGGCGATCAAATCATTCGTGGTGATGATGGCTACATCGGCGACGACGCTGTCGCGGCTGCTGGCGTTGGACGACTCAACGTTCTCGATCTTCAGATTCTGATCCGACGCATTCCTAAGCCTGTCATCGCGATGGTCGCTGGTTACTCAATGGGTGGCGGACATGTGCTGCATGTGGTGTGTGACATGACGGTTGCCGCAGAAAATGCGCGTTTTGGGCAAACAGGCCCACGAGTTGGCTCCTTCGATGGTGGCTATGGCTCTGGTCTGCTAGCTCGCATCATCGGACAAAAGCGTGCTCGCGAAGTGTGGTACTTATGTCGTCAGTACGGCGCTGAACAAGCCTATGACTGGGGCTTAGTGAATGAAGTTGTTCCGCTTGTCGACCTAGAAATTGCAACGGTTGAAATGGCTCACGAGATGTTGCAACTCTCGCCGCTGTCATTGCGCATGCTTAAAGCCGCACACAACGCAGCAGACGATGGACTTGCTGGGATTCAACAGCTCGCTGGTGACGCCACCTTGTTGTTCTACATGAGTGAAGAAGCTCAAGAAGGACGCGATGCTTATAAAGAAAAACGTAAGCCAGACTTCTCGAAGTTCCCTAAACGCCCGTGAGCCTGCCTGGCTTTCTCCTTGCGGCTGCCACTCCGTTCGCGATCAGACTGCATCGTGAATTTAGGGGTGTCACTGTTCGTGAGGGTCTGCTGATTCAAGGGCCGTCTGGCTGGGGCGAGTTCGCCCCATTTGATGATTATGGTGATGAATACAGTGGCCGATGGCTTGCAAGCGCCCTCGAAGCAGCCTACGGAGATTGGCCGCAAGCTCAGCGAACTTCCGTGAACGTCAACGCGATCATCCCAGCTGTGAGCGCTGAAGTGGCTTCAGTGTTAGTGCGCGAAGCAGCGGTCAATGACGGCTGCACCACGATCAAAGTGAAAGTGAGCGGAGACCCGCTCGCAGACGAGGCACGAGTCTCTGCAACTCGTGATGCCTTGGATGCAGTGCTAGGAAGCGGAATCGGCCGAATCCGTATCGATGCCAATGCCTGTTGGTCTGCTGTTGATGCGATCAGTGCTTTGAAGCGACTTGCTGTCTATGGACTGGAATACGTAGAGCAGCCGGTTGAAAGCAACGAGGATCTTCGTGCCGTTCGTGCTGCCATCGACGTGCCTATCGCGGTTGATGAATCGATCCGAAAAGATAAAAACCTCGATGCAACTGCCATGCGCGAACTTCGGGAAATCGCAGACGTCGCCATCATCAAGCCAGCACCTGTTGGCGGAGTCTGGCGAGCAGTGGAGCTTGCCGAACTCGTGAAACTTCCCGTCGTGGTAAGCAACGCAATGGAGTCCTCGATTGGACTGTGTTCAGCGCTAGCACTTGCGGCTGCCCTAGATATTGATCGCGCATGTGGACTGGGTACAGGCAAACTTTTAGCCTCAGATCTCGTAGGTGTGCCGCTCACCGCTAGCCAAGGGGCAATCAAGGTCCAGCGAGTGGCTCCAGATCCAGCTGCGCTCGAGTCTGCGCGGGCCCTTCTTGATCCCACACGATTCAGTTTTTGGCAGGATCGCCTTGCGCGCGCATGGCACTCTGCTGCTGCCAAGCCTTGGCATGAAAAGGTGGATGCGTGAATCCAACTACAGCAATGTCTCGCGTCATCGTCGATGAATTGCTTCGATGTGGCATAAGTGACGTCGTACTTGCTCCGGGTTCTAGGTCAGCAGGTCTAGCTCTAGCCCTTGCAGCTGCGGAAAGCCGAGGCGATCTAACGTTACATGTGCGCCTAGACGAGCGCTCAGCGGCTTTCTTGGCACTCGGCCTTGGAAAGGTAAGTGGCGTTCCTGCCGTTGTAGTAACAACCTCCGGCACAGCGGCCGCAAATTTGCTCCCTGCAATTATTGAGGCCGATTTCTCCAACGTTCCTTTCATTGCGATGACGGCAGATCGTCCGGCATCACTGCGAGGCGTAGGAGCTAATCAGACCATCAACCAAGTTGGAATTTTCGGTGTGAGCGTCCGAGATAGCGTTGATATGTCAGCGGCAACTCCGGCAGAAAATGACGAAGCGCAGGCTACACAAGTACGTACCTGGAGATCGACAATTGCCCGTGCAGTTGCGGCCACGACTGACGTAATACGAGCAGGTCCAGTGCACATCAATGTGCAGTTTGCTGAGCCGCTTGTACCAACAGATGATCTGACCATTGAAGCTCAAATTGAGGCTATGCAAACCGGCCCACTTGCGGGTCGCAGTGATGGACGCCCGTGGACTGCTGATGCACGACTCGTCGGCGGGATGAGTCTGCCAATTGATGAAATTTTTGAAATGTTGCTTGATAATTCAGCTATTCCAGAACGCGGATTGATCGTTGTCGGAGATCAGTCAGATGGCGAAGTCGCCGATCTCGTTGATGAACTCGGTGATGCACTTGGGTGGCCGATTATTGGTGAGCCAAGTGGCAACGTTGCAGCCTGTGACACGGCGTTGTCTCACGGAGCCCTCATTCTTGGCAATGGTGAGTTCGCTGATGCACATATTCCAGATGTTGTACTGACTGTTGGTCGGGTGGGATTGAGTCGTGCAGTGCAGAGACACATCGCGCGCGCAAAATTCCATATTGCTGTTGACTCGCAACCACAGTGGAGTGATCCAACTCGCACCGCCGATGTTGTCGTTGCCGCGTGCCCACTCCCTCCTGGAGAGAGTGAAATAAATGGCGATTGGCTTGAATCTTGGCAGCGGGCCGATCTTCTCGCTGCGGTCGCGATAGAAACAGTTCTCGCGGGTGAAGTAGGTGAGTTGACCGGCATGCATGTGGCTCGCGCCTGCGGTCAGGCAGTTCCCGAAGGCGGAATCTTTTTCGTCGGTCCATCGTGGCCAGTACGACATGTATATAACTTCGCAGCGAATGCTTCTGGAAGCGCCGTGACTCTTGGCAATCGAGGTACTTCTGGCATTGATGGGTGCGTGAGCACTGCATGGGGAGTAACAGTTGCTGCGCAACGCGACAGTGAAGCTGCGTGTATCGCACTTTTGGGAGATCTCACTTTTCTTTATGACATCAATGGCCTTCGCGTTCCTGCACAAGAGGCAGTGCCAGATCTCGTATACGTCATCAGCGATAACAATGGCGGCGGTATCTTTTCGCAACTTGAACAAGGCGCCCCAAAGTTCGAGAATTCATTTGAACGAGTTTTTGGCACGCCATTTGAAGCTGATATACCTGCGGCAGTGCTTGCTTTAGGTTTTCCTTGTCTCATCGCAACCACACTTGAAGAACTTGATGAGGCATTGAAAGTCGGGTTGTCTGCCGGAGGTGTGCACGTTGTGGTCGCACGGACATGTACAAGAACAGATGAGGCATTGGCTTTGAAAAATGTGAATGAAGCCATTAGTCAGGCACTGGCTACTGCCTAGTTTTACAGCTTGCCCGGTATCGTAGATAGCGCTTAGTGCTGAGTGAGAGAGTCTCGGATAGGTACCAATTTTGCATTTGATTCTGCGAGTTCTTGCTCTGAATCAGATCCCGCAACAATGCCGCAGCCTGCGAATGCTCGAACTGTTCCTGCTTCCTGATTAATTTCGGCGCATCTCAATGCGATACCAAATTCACCGTCACCGTGTGCATCAACCCAACCAACCGGTCCGGCATATCGTCCACGATCCATACCTTCAAGTTCGCGGATGGTTGCTAGCGCACGTTCAGTTGGTGTTCCGCAGACAGCAGCAGTGGGATGAAGAAGTGCTGCAAGTGCAAGTACTGGAACATCGTCAGCGAGTCGACCTGTTACATCAGTAGCCAGATGCTGAACGTTGGCAAGCGGCAATACGTGTGGGTGAGCTGGCACTTCAAGATCTGTGCAGTGTGCTGCAAGCGCGCGTGCAACAGAATGAACCGCATATGCGTGTTCGGCAAGGTCTTTCTCACTACTGAGTAGCACCTGAGCCATGTCAGCATCCGCAGTGGCATTGCCCTGACTTCGTACGGTGCCCGCAAGCACACGGCTCGTTACGAGATCACCAGTGCGACGAACGAGAAGTTCTGGAGTCGCTCCGACTAGTCCTGCGACACTAAATGTCCAACACGTTGGGTAAGTCTGTGCCAGCGATGAAAGCATGCTTCGTGTATCAAGTTCACCATCGACTTTTCCAAATATGTCTCGGGCAAGAACAACCTTGTCGAGTTCATTGAGATTGATTCGGGTAATGGCTTCTTGCACGGAGGCTTGCCACGATTGGGTGGATTGACTGCCATCGGTCCAGTGCACGCTCGCAGGTGCGTTGGGCACGCTCACCGCGCGAATTTCGTTGCGGGGATCACCTTCGCCACCAATGACAGTGATCCATGACTGGCCATTGCGTCGGCCGATAAGTACCCGAGGAACAGTGATGACAGACAGACCAGGCTCAGGATCGAAGGCAAATGACGCAAAGGCCACTGGGCCAGTGCCAGGCATCGCAACGGTGTCATCGATGCTGGCCTGGGCGCACAACTTGGCCCACCAACGTTGCGCTCGGCTAAATCGTTCAGGTCCACTGATTTCGAGACTGGCAGCAACTCCCCAGCCGACCATGCCCTCGCCATTGCGTACCCAACTCACCGCGTCGCCGCTGGGCAGGAGTGCTAACAGGTTTCCGGGGTTTTCGAGGGATCGAGTGCGCACTTGCAGTGGGGCACCGGGTTGTTCGCGCGCGATGATGGCCGCTTTCATGAGCTCGATGACTGGGTCAGGCACAGCCCTAGCCTAGATGTCGAGCACTCAAGACTCGATGCAAGGATGGCGTAGTGAGCAGAGCAGACCTTTCCAAGGATCCCTCGGCAGTTGCGGCCATGTTTGATGGGGTCGCACAGCGCTATGACCTTGCCAATGATGTGCTGGCTTTGGGCCAAACTCGGATCTGGCGCCGAGCCGTCGTTGCCGCAATCAAGCCGCAATCAGGCGAACTCATTTTGGATCTGGCAGCTGGAACCGGAACCTCGAGCGTGCCATTTGCCAAGGCTGGCGCCCATGTGATTCCCACTGATTTCTCTCTAGGAATGCTTCGGGTTGGCCACGAACGCCAGCCGGAGCTACCGTTTGTGGCTGGAGATGGTCTAAACCTCCCATATCGGGACAATTCATTCGATGCGGCCACGATTTCCTTTGGGCTACGCAATCTGACCGATCGCTCCGTTGGTCTGGCAGAGTTTCGAAGGGTCCTGAAGCCAGGCGGGCGCCTGGTCATCTGTGAATTCTCGAGCCCAACGTCAAAGCCGTTGCGCACTCTTTACACGGAATATCTCATGAAGGCCCTACCCGCAGTGGCCACCAAAGTTGCCACGAATCCAGATGCGTATGTCTATTTGGCTGAATCGATTCGTGCGTGGCCAGCTCAAGCTGAGCTCGCCGATGAGATCGTTGCAGCGGGCTTTGCTGAGGTCCAATGGCGAAACTTGACGGGCGGGATCGTCGCCGTCCATCGGGCCGTGAACCCATAGCAACGCCACCCCATGGCCGCCGCTATGCTTTCCTCGGTCGTGAAGGCGTTCACAAAGGCGCAATCTGACCACGAAGTTCTGATCATTTGGAGCGCTAAGTGAACGTGTATACGCCAATCCTCGTATTGGGTGTGTTGGCATTTGGTTTTGCTGTTTTCTCTGCAGTCATCGCGCCAATAACCGGCCCAAAGCGTTACAACCGCGCCAAAGCCGATGCGTATGAATGCGGTATTGAACCAACTCCGCAACCGGTAGGCGGTGGCCGCTTCCCAGTGAAGTACTACCTCACCGCGATGCTGTTTATTGTGTTCGATATCGAAATTGTTTTCTTATATCCGTGGGCAGTTTCCTTCGATCACATGGCTTTATTTGGTCTGGTCGAAATGGTGCTGTTCATCGTCACCGTCCTCGTCGTGTACGCCTATGTTTGGCGTCGACGTGGACTCGAGTGGGATTAACGGGAGTTACTCATGGGCCTTGAAGAAAATCTGCCGTCCGGCGTACTGCTGACTTCAGTAGAAAAACTTGCCGGGTATGCGCGTAAGGGTTCACTTTGGCCTGCCACCTTTGGACTTGCATGTTGCGCCATCGAAATGATGGCAGTTGGCGGTCCGCGCTTTGATATTGCACGTTTTGGTATGGAAGTTTTTCGCGCATCACCACGTCAAGCCGACTTGATGATTGTCGCTGGTCGCGTAAGCCAGAAGATGGCTCCAGTACTTCGCCAGATTTACGATCAAATGCCAAATCCCAAGTGGGTGATTGCTATGGGCGTGTGTTCATCAAGTGGTGGCATGTTCAACAACTACGCCGTTGTGCAAGGTGTCGATCACGTGGTTCCCGTAGACATTTACCTCCCGGGCTGCCCACCCCGTCCGGAGATGCTGATCGATGCAATTTTGAAATTGCATGATGAAATCCAAGACATGAAGCTCGGTCCAAATCGCCGCGCGCAAATACTCGAGCTCGAAGCTGCTGCACTCATTGCACCTTCCACGGCCGATATGAAAGGCCTGCTTCGATGAGCCAGGTGCCAGTTGTTCCTGAAGGGGTGAGCCAGTTCGAGGTCTTCCACGTACGTGAAGGCGCATTTGGTGGCACGGGCTCAGGCGACACAAGTGGTTTCGGTGGGCTTGTTGAATTGATGCACATGCCAGAGGCGAGTGCTCGCCCTTTTGGCGGATGGTTTGATGAGATCTCTGATGAGCTCGAGCTTTCGCTTTCAGCTCGAGAAGTCAATGCAGGCGATGCAATAGAAAAAGTCGTTATTGCATTTAATGAGATTACCTTTTTCGTGCGCAGGGAGTACTTGCTCAGCGTGCTGTCGACCCTTCGCGACGAGCCAGGTTTGCGATTTGAATTTTCAACTGGCGTGAGCGGTGTCCATTACCCAGGTGACACCAATCGTGAACTACACGCGGTTTATCACTTGATGTCGATGACTCACAACCACCGTATTCGCGTTGAAGTAGTTACCGCTGACTCAGATCGACACATCCCGTCTTCAGTCAGCATCTATCCAACTAATGACTGGCACGAGCGCGAAACCTTCGACTTCTTCGGCATTGTTTTTGACGGGCATCCGGCCTTGACCCGTATACAAATGCCAGATGACTGGCCGGGCCATCCACAGCGCAAGGACTATCCACTTGGTGGCATCCCAATTGAATACAAGGGTGCAACTATTCCGCCACCAGATCAGCGGAGGTCATACAACTCATGAGTACCGAGAACGTGACCTACACGAGTGCTGCTGCACAGCCAAATGATCCTTACGCAAACTTCAGTGATCCGGCTGAAGGTGGCCGCATCTTTAACGTTGGCGGCGGAGATTGGGATTCAATCACCGTAGATCCAGAGAGCGACTCCGAACGCATCGTGATAAATATGGGCCCTCAGCACCCATCAACGCATGGGGTGCTGCGTTTGATCCTGGAAATTGAAGGCGAATCGGTAACAGAAGCTCGATGCGGCATTGGTTACTTACATACCGGCATTGAAAAGAACATGGAGTTTCGTTCGTTTACTCAGGGTGTTACTTACGCAACCCGCATGGATTACCTTGCGCCATTTTTCAATGAGACTGCCTACTGCCTTGCGATCGAAAAGCTGCTCGGTATCACTGATCAAATCCCTGAACGCGCAAACGTCATCCGCGTGATGATGATGGAACTCAATCGAGTCTCGTCACACTTGGTAGCGCTAGCGACGGGAGGCATGGAGCTGGGCGCCTTGACAGCCATGGAATTTGGGTTCCGTGAGCGCGAATTGATCCTCGATATCTTTGAAATGATCACCGGGCTACGCATGAATAATGCCTACATCCGCCCGGGCGGGGTTGCACAAGATCTTCCTGACAATGCAGTCGAGAAGATTCGCGAAATGATTCCTTTGCTGCGAAAGCGCATGAAAGACACTGCCGATCTTCTTGTTGATAACAACATTTGGATGGGTCGCACTGTTGGAATCGGATACCTCGATCTCACTGGTTGTATGGCGCTTGGAATTACCGGGCCAGTGCTGCGGGCAACCGGCTACCCTCATGACCTTCGTAAGTCACAGCCGTATTGCGGTTATGAAAATTACGAATTCGACGTTGTCACGGAAAATACGAATGACGCTTATGGTCGTTTCTTAATTCGCATCCGTGAAATGCAACAGTCACTTCGCATTGTGGAGCAGACTTTGGATCGTTTGCAGCCAGGCCCTGTGATGATTGCCGACAAAAAAATTGCTTGGCCTGCGCAGTTGTCGGTCGGAAGCGACGGTCAGGGCAACTCGCTTGAGCATATTCGCGAGATCATGTCTGAGTCGATGGAAGCGCTCATTCACCACTTCAAGTTGGTAACTGAAGGCTTCCGGGTTCCTGCGGGTCAGGTTTATACGGCAATCGAGGCTCCTCGTGGCGAGCTTGGCTGCCACCTTGTGAGTTCAGGCGGAACACGTCCATTCCGCGTGCATTTCCGTGATCCGTCGTTTACCAATCTTCAAGCAGTTGCAGCAATGTGTGAGGGCGGCCAGATCGCTGACGTCATTGCAGCGGTTGCAAGTATCGATCCCGTTATGGGCGGAGTCGATCGCTAAGGCGATCGAGAGGAAGAGATCATGGCTATCAGCGAGCAGACCCTAGAAAGCATGCGCGACATCGTGGCGCGTTACCCACAGTCACGCTCGGCACTATTGCCGATGCTGCACCTTGTTCAAAGTGCCGAAGGCGAAGTTACGGCTGAAGGCATTGCAGCCTGTGCTGACATGCTGGGAATTTCTAAGGCTGAAGTCACGGGTGTCTCAACCTTCTACACGATGTACAAGCGCAAGCCAGTTGGTGAGCATCACATTGGTGTGTGTGTTAACACGTTGTGTGGCCTTCTTGGTGGCGATGCGGTTTATGAAGCTCTTTCCCAACGGCTTGGAGTTGGACACAATGAGCCAACTGCCGACGGCAAATTTTCACTTGAACGAATTGAATGTCAGGCAGCATGCACGCATGCGCCAGTGATGACAGTTGACTGGGAATTTATGGACGATGTCACCCCATCATCAGCAATTGATGTGGTCGATCGTCTGGCGCGTGGAGAGCAGGTTGCATCAACGCGCGGCCCGGCTATTCGTAACTTCAAGGCAACTGAATACACCTTGGCCTTTCCTGATGATGGCCTTGAGGGTGATGGCAATTCGGTGGACGACAAAATGCTTGCCGGACTGCGCTATGCCAAAGAACACAACATGGCTGCACCTCAATTCGGACAGGAGGCCTAAGTCATGACACTGACACCGGTTATCACTGAGCACTGGGATTCCCCTGACCTTTACACACTTGATGGCTACCGTCGCTTTGGTGGGTACCGCGCTCTTGAGAAGGCACTCAAGCTCGATCCTGATGCAATCATCACCACAGTGAAAGATTCTGGTCTTCGAGGCCGTGGCGGAGCGGGTTTCCCCACGGGCCTGAAATGGAGTTTCGTTCCACAAAACGATGGCAAGCCGCATTACCTTGTTGTAAACGCTGACGAATCAGAGCCAGGTGCCTGCAAAGACATTCCGATCATGATGGCTAACCCACATTCGTTAGTTGAAGGCGTCATCATCACTTCGTTTGCGATTCGCGCCAGCCAAGCTTTTATTTATATTCGCGGCGAAGTACCGAATGCACTGCGCAAGGTCGCTAGCGCTGTTGCAGAAGCACGCCGTGCTGGTTTGATCGGCAAGAACATCCTTGGATCTGGTTTTGATCTTGAAATCGTTGTGCATGCGGGTGCCGGCGCATATATCTGTGGTGAAGAAACCGCACTACTTGATTCATTAGAAGGCTTGCGCGGGCAACCGCGGTTAAAGCCACCGTTTCCGGCAGTGGCTGGTTTGTATGCGTCGCCAACGGTGATCAACAACGTCGAAACTATCTGCAACATCCCTTACATCGTTGATCGCGGCGTGGATTGGTTCCGTCAATTCGGCACCGAGAAGTCACCAGGGTTCAAGGTTTGGGCCGTTTCAGGACACGTGAATAACCCAGGCATATTTGAAGCGCCGCTCGGAATCACAATGCGTGAATTACTTGGCTACGCCGGTGGAGTTCGCGGTGATGGCAAGGTCAAGTTCTGGCTGCCAGGTGGATCTTCAGTTCCGCTTCTCACCGCAGAACACCTTGATCTTCCGCTGACGTATGAAGAGATGGCTGCAGCAGGAACGATGCTCGGCACCGGAACGCCAATGATTTTCGATGAGACGGTGAGCGTCGTTAAGGCTGTTACTCGCTGGCTTGAGTTTTACAAGCATGAATCTTGCGGCAAGTGCACCCCATGCCGTGAAGGCACCTTCTGGATCACCGGCGTGCTGGAAACATTCGAGCATGGGCATGGCAAGGAATCAGATCTGGAACTTCTTGTGAGCGCATGTAACCAAATTTCGGGGAGATCATTCTGCGCACTCGGAGATGCGGCCGCAACGCCGTTTCCTGCAGCACTGAAGTACTTCCGTGACGAATTTGTTGCGGCCACCGAGTCACCAGTGGATGAAAAATTCGATCCGGTGGCTTCATACATCTATGCGGGAGCAGCAACCCGATGAGCGAAAACTTCACCACCGACGTGGTGCCAATGGTCAGTGTCACGATTGATGGCGTGGTCATCGAAGTGCCAAAGGGCACTTTGGCGATCCGAGCTGCCGAACTCATCGGGATTGAGATTCCGCGCTTTTGCGATCACCCGCTTCTTGAGCCCGTCGCTGCTTGTCGCGCATGCTTGATTGAAGTGGAAGGTATGCCCAAGCCACAACCTGCTTGTGCTCAGGTGGTGAACGATGGCATGACGATTCGCACTCAAGAATCTTCTGAGGTTGCCAAGGATGCGCAAGAAGGCGTCATGGAGTTCCTCCTCATTAATCACCCACTTGATTGCCCAGTGTGTGACAAGGGCGGCGAGTGCCCGCTACAAAACCAGTCGATGTCAGCAGGGCGACCAGAATCTCGTTTTGAAGGCGAAAAGCGAATCTTTGAAAAGCCGATTAACGTGAGTGCGCAAATCTTGCTCGACCGCGAACGATGTGTGTCGTGTGCGCGTTGCACTCGATTTGCGGAACAAATTGCTGGTGATCCAATGATCGAATTGCTTGAACGCGGCGCGAACCAGCAAGTTGGTGTTGCCGATGAACAGCCCTTTGATTCATATTTTTCCGGTAACACCATTCAGATCTGCCCAGTAGGTGCATTGACGAGCACTTCTTACCGATTCCGTTCCCGACCATTTGACCTTGTGTCAGTGCCAAGCACCTGTGAGCACTGCGCATCAGGTTGTTCGCTTCGCACTGACTACCGTCGCGGTGAAATCACTCGACGTTTGGCTTGGGATTCTCCAGAGGTGAATGAAGAGTGGAACTGTGACAAGGGTCGCTTCGGTTTCACATACCTCACAGACGGACGCATCACCACGCCACTAGTTCGCGAGAATGGAGAACTACGCCCAGCATCATGGCCAGAAGCCATTGATGTTGCAGCGCGCGGGCTTGCAGCGGCAGGTTCGTCAACAGGAGTTCTCACCGGCGGACGCCTGACACAAGAAGATGCCTATGGTTACGCGAAATTTGCTCGCGCGATCCTTGGGACCGACAACATTGACTTCCGTGCTCGAGCAACTTCATCCGAAGAAACTCAGTATCTCCGCAGTGCGATAGCTGGTACACCAGTCACAGTCACGTATGACGCACTTGAGAAAGCACCATTCGTTTTGCTTGTGGCTTTCGAACCTGAAGACGAATCACCAATGATTTTCTTGCGGTTGCGTAAAGCAAAGACCACTGTTGTAAGTCTTGGAGCTGTTGCAACTCGTGGCCTGAAAAAAATGGGTGGCACGTTACTTGCGACTAAGCCAGGTCAAGAAGCACTCGTTCTACGCGCACTACCTGATCATGTGAAGGCTGCGCTCGCTCAACCTGGTGCGGTAATTCTGGTCGGTGAACGTATCGCGGCAAGTGCGGGTGGCCCTTCGGCTCTGGCAGAAGTTGCAGCGCAAACAGGCGCGAGTGTTGCTTGGGTGCCTCGTCGTGCTGGTGAACGAGGCGCACTTGATGTTGGTGCGCTTGCTGGCTTACTTCCTGGTGGACGCCCAATCACAAACGATGATGCACGTAACGAGGTTGCGGGAGTCTGGGGTGTTGATGCCGATGCGCTGCCGCGGGTTATTGGACTCTCGGGCGAAAACATTATCAATGCAGGCAGCAGAGAAAATCTTCGTGCGTTTGTCATTGCTGGCGTTGATCCGGTAGATCTACCTGATCCAGAAGTAACGGCGGTAGCTCTTGCGCGCACCGCATTCATCGTCTCCCTTGACCATCATCATTCAGAGTTCACTCAAGCCGCTGATGTCGTGCTTCCGGTAGCACTTGTCACTGAAAAGGCCGGAACCTTCATCGATTGGGAAGGTCGCCCTCGTCCATTCGGTCAGGTATTCAAGGATGCGCTTGCAATGAGCGATGCAACGATTCTTGGCATGCTTGCTAAGGCCCTTGGAAAGCAAGCAGGTGTTTGGGACGGTGCTGGTTTGCGTCGCGAACTTGCTGAACTTGGGCAATGGACAGGTGTTCGTGAAGAGTTGCCGTCAACGGGTAGCGCGCCACTTATGAGTGATGCGTTCCGCCTGGCTTCATGGCGTGAACTTCTTGATGCTGGCGTTATGCAAGATGGTGAGCCGTTCTTAGCGGCCACTGCGCGCCCTGTCATCGCGTTAATTTCCGAAGCGGCTGCAAAGCAACTTGGATCGCCTGAAACCATCACGGTGGGTGGGCCGACTGGTTCCGTCACATTGCCTGTTGAAATCGGAGACGTTATCGACGACGTCGTGTTCTTGCCGATGCATTCAACTGGCTGCTCGATTTATCGCGATCTCGGTGCCCGTATCGGATCCGCGGTCGACGTTTCTGCTGGAGGTGCCGCATGACCGGTGGTCAGTTCGGATTCTTTGGTGTTGATCCCTGGTGGATCGTGATCGTCAAGGTACTCGGCATCTTTGTAATGCTTGTGCTCCTCACGCTCTTTACTATTTGGTGGGAACGCCGAGTTGTTTCGCGGATGCAGCATCGAATCGGGCCCAACCGTGTTGGACCGTTTGGTTTATTGCAGTCATTAATGGACGGCGTCAAGCTGGCCCTGAAGGAAGAAATCGTTCCTAAGGGCGTACACCTTGCGGTGTATTGGATCGCGCCAATTATTTCGGCTACCACGGCCTTCATCGCTTTTGCAGTGATTCCATTTGGCCCGGTTGTGAATATGTTCGGGCAGCAAACGCCGCTACAGCTCACCGACTTTCCTGTCTCAGTGCTGTACATCTTGGCAATTGCTTCTATTGGCATCTACGGCATTGTTCTTGCTGGTTGGGCTTCAGGCTCGACTTACCCACTTCTTGGTGGCCTTCGTTCCAGCGCGCAGATGATCTCTTATGAAATAGCTATGGGCTTGTCGTTCGTTGCCGTCTTTCTTTACGCAGGTTCGATGTCAACTTCAGAAATTGTTAGTGCTCAAGAGCCGGTGTGGTTTGCCGTCATCTTGTTGCCTTCGTTCTTGATCTACGTAACCGCCATGGTTGGCGAAACTAACCGCGCACCATTTGACCTCCCTGAGGCCGAAGGTGAACTCGTAGGTGGTTTCCACACTGAGTATTCATCGATGAAGTTCGCGCTGTTTTTCCTCGCTGAGTACATCAACATGGTCACTGTTTCTGCGTTGGCGACAACTCTTTTCCTTGGGGGATGGCGCGCGCCCTGGCCTATCTCGCTTTGGGACGCAGCAAACACCGGCTATTGGCCGATGCTGTGGTGGTTAGCAAAGGTTCAGATCTTCATTTTCATCTTTATTTGGCTCCGAGGAACCCTGCCAAGACTTCGCTATGACCAGTTCATGAAGTTTGGCTGGAAGATTTTGATCCCCGTGTCAATCGTTTGGATCTTGATTGTGGCAACGGCGCGAGTTCTTCGCAACGATGTCCAATTCACCAGCACGCAGATCCTGCTTGTTGGCGCCATCACCATCGTTGTCTTGTTAGCAGGATCGTGGCTGCTTCAGTCACGAGCTGATCGCAAGACCGCACTTCAGGAAGAAGCCGATGCAGAAATTCAAGCTCGTGTCTTTGATGCAATGGCAGGCGGCTATCCCGTGCCACCAATGCCTGGACAGCAAGTGAGCCTGCCATCCCGTCGTGCAACTTCATCCGTTACTACGCAGGAGGCCATCGATGGCTGAGCTGCCCCAAGCTGTCCGGGGATTCTGGGTCACCTTCTCGACAATGTTCAAGAAGGTGGTTACTGAGCAATACCCAGAAGACGCCCATAAGTATCCAACGCAACCGCGCTTTCATGGCCGCCATCAACTCAATCGTTGGGCCGATGGTCTTGAAAAGTGTGTGGGTTGTGAATTGTGCGCTTGGGCTTGCCCAGCCGACGCTATCTATGTTGAGGGCGCATCGAACACCGAGGAGGAACGCTTTTCTCCAGGTGAACGTTACGGCCGGGTTTATCAGATTAACTACGCGCGCTGTATCTTCTGCGGCTTGTGCATTGAAGCCTGTCCAACTCGTGCCTTGACTATGACGAATGAGTTTGAGCTTGCTGACAACAACCGTGCAGATCTGATTTACGAAAAGAAAGATCTGCTCGGACCACTTCTTGCAGGAATGATCGAGGCGCCGCATGCCATGGTCGAGGGAACCACAGAAAAGGATTACTACGCCAATCTCGTGACTGGTCCTGCCACCGTGAACCGAGGGGCGAACTCGTGACGGGCTATGAAGTAAACGTTGGTGAAGCCATCGTCTTTTGGGTGTGTGCAGCTCTCTCTGTCCTTGGGGCAATTGGTTTGATTACCTCGCGCAAAGCTGTTCATAGCGCTTTGTGGATGGCGCTCACGATGATCAACTTGGCGATCCTCTACATCGCTAACAACGCACCGTTCCTGGGAATGGTGCAGGTGATCGTCTATACGGGTGCAGTGATGATGCTCTTCTTGTTTGTTTTGATGGTGGTGGGTGTTGATTCATCTGACTCACTGATCGAAACTATTAAGGGTCAGCGTTTTCTGGCAGTGGTGCTAGGTCTACTACTTATCGTTATTTTGGTATGGGGCCTTGGAAGCTCGCTTTCCGGTCTGCCATCAGTTGGTCTTGACGCAGCTAACCGCGTTGATGGCGGAAACGTGCAAAGCATCGCTCACCTTATTTTCACCGATTACTTATTGGTCTTCGAAGTGACCTCAGCGCTGTTAATTACTGCTGCGATGGGTGCGATGGTTCTTGCGCACCGCGAGCATTGGCAGCCAAAGCCAACCCAGGCCGAACTTTCCATCGCTCGATTCAAGGGCGATGACCATCCAGGCAATCGCCCAAGCCCAGGTATCTACGCCCGTCACAATGCAGTAGATACTCCGGCGCTTTTGCCAGACGGAACCCCAACCGAAGCAAGCATCCCAGGCGCACTTCGTTCGCGTGCGGATGTTCAGCCCGTCGAGATTGAAGACGGTCGTGCAAACGAGGAGCGCGATTCACAGTGAATCCATCCAATTACGTAATTCTTTCTGCTTTGTTGTTCGGGATCGGAACACTTGGTGTTTTGGTGCGGCGCAATGCCATCGTTGTTTTCATGAGCGTGGAACTCATGTTGAATGCAGCGAACTTGGCATTCGTGGCTTTTGCCCGAATGAATGGAAATCTGGACGGCCAGGTCGTGGCGTTCTTCGTGATGGTTGTCGCTGCGGCTGAAGTAGTCGTCGGCTTGGCAATCATCGTGCAGATCTTCCGATCACGTCGATCAGCTTCCATCGACGAACCCAACCTGCTCAAGTACTAGGACTAGGACGCATCGTGCAAGAGGTTATGC